>JBKHJK010000236.1:0-4909 GCA_046538215.1 Armatimonadota bacterium | reverse complement strand
GGAGAGCACCGCGAGGACGTCCAGGATCGCCTTGATTACGAACTGGATATTATCGAGCAGATGGAGTACTCGGGCTACTTCCTGATCGTCGGGGATTTCATCCGCGAGGCCAAGGATCGCGACATTCTGGTGGGGCCGGGGCGCGGTTCGGCGACGGGCAGCATCGTCTCATACCTGCTGGGCATCTCCGAAGTTGACCCCCTCGAACAGGACCTGATTTTTGAGCGTATGTTGAATCCGGAGCGGGCCAGTCCGCCCGATATTGATCTCGATTTCCCGGATGACCGCCGCGAGGACATCATCCATTACGTCAGAGAACGCTACGGAGATGACCACTGCGCGCAGGTGGTGACCTTCTCCCGGCTGGGAGCCAAAGCAGCCGTGCGTGATGTCGGCCGCGTCATGGGGCTTCAGCAGGAACAGATCAACGCCATCGCCAATGCGATTCCTCAGGGCGCCAGCCTCGATGAGGCCATCGCACAGGCCCCGGAACTGCAGGCGATCATCAATGACGGCAGCGAACAGATCAAAGAGCTGATGGAATACGCCCGGGGGGTGGAGGGCCTCACCCGGCACTGCTCGGTGCACGCCGCGGCGGTGGTCATCTCCGACAGGCCGATTACGGATGTGGTTCCGCTGTGTGCGTCAAAGGGCACAGTAACCACGCAATACTCCATGGATGATGTCGAGGCGTGTGGCCTTGTGAAGATGGACTTTCTCGGGCTGAAGACACTGACGATCATCCGCCGCACCATAGATATGGTGCGAAAAAACCACGGGATAGAGATTGATATTCTGGATATCCCCCGGGACGACCCGAAAGCGTTCGAGCTTCTGCAGAACGGCGACACGCTCGCGGTATTTCAGCTTGAAAGTGAGGGGATGCAGAATCTCCTGCGGAAGCTTCAGCCCGAAACCTTCGGCCATATCGTCCCGCTGGTTGCGCTGTACAGGCCCGGGCCGATGGATTCGGCGGACGAATTCTGCGCGGGCCGCCACGGCGAAGAGATCAACTACCTCCACCCGAAGCTGGAGCCGATCCTGAACGAGACTTACGGCGTTATTCTTTACCAGGAGCAGGTCATGCAGGTGGCTTCAAAGCTTGCGGGCTTTTCGATGCCCCAGGCAGAAATCATCATGCGGGCGATGGCCAAAAAGCAGCGGGAGAAGATGCAGAAGATGAAGCCCCTGTTCATCGAGGGCTGCGTGGAAAACGGCATAGACCGCGGCGTGGCCCAGGAGATCTTCACCCGCATGGAGACCTTCTCCCGCTACGGCTTCAACAAATCACACAGCGCCGCATACGGTCTGGTCGCGTATTGGACGGCGTATCTGAAGGCGAATTACCCCGCGGAGTTTTTGGCCGCGCAGCTTTCGACGGTGATGGACGACACCGATGACATCGCCAAGTATATCAACGAATGCCGGCGGATGAAGCTTTCGGTGGAGCCGCCGTCGGTGAACCGCTCGGATGTCAGCTTCTCCGTCAAAGATGGCGCGGTCGTGTTCGGACTGGCTGCGATTAAAGGCTTCGGCGTCAGTTCCGCCCGGAAAATCGTCCAGGAGCGCCGCGAAAACGGCCCGTACAGCGGCATCAATGACCTGTGCCGTCGGCTGGACGGCAGCGATCTGACCAAATCACAGCTCAAAACCCTTGTGAAGGCGGGGGCCCTTGACGAATTTGGCGAAAGAAGGGCCCTGCTTAAAATTCACGAACAGGCTCACGCCTCCGGCCAGAAACACCGCCAGGACAGACTCGTCGGCCAAAACTCCCTGTTCGACAGCTTCGACGAAGAAGAAGCGGTGTCGGACACACTGCCCGACGTGCAGCCATTTGACGAGGAGAAAAAGCTGGAAATGGAGCGTGAGTTCCTCGGCCTGTACGTCTCCGATCATCCGCTGATCCGTGCCGAGGAGCGCCTCGCCGAATGCTGCCACTGCACCGTGGAGGAGATTGAGCAGTACCCCGATGGCACGAAGCTTCGCGTGGGCGGGGTCGTCGCTGACACCAAGACACATAACTCCGCCAACGGCCTGATGATGTTCATGACCCTGCAGGGGATTTCGGGCAAGTGCGAGGTCACGATTTTCGCGAACCGCTACGAAAAGTGCAGGGATTGCATCGAGCAGGGAAATATCGTTCTCGTTGACGGGAAAGTGCAGCGGCGGGAGAATAACACCGGCGCAGGCGATGGTCCGATCGAACCGGGACTGCTTGCCGACACCGTCCGCCCACTGGAGGGGGCCCGGGCGCTTTCGGACAAGCGGCGCAGGGGAGCTCAGGAGGCCAGAGAGCGGAAAGCCCGGCGCGAAGAAGCCCTGAAAAACCCGCCCGAACCTCCGGCCGTGCACATCGAAATTGACTGCTCCCGCATGAACGGCAGGACCCTCTCAAGCCTGCGCGAGCTTCTGTCGGAGACGGAGGGGCCCCAGCCGGTTATACTCCGCATACGGGACAACGGCACCTCCCGCCACGTCCGCCTCGGTGACAGATACAGGGTGACGTGCAACCAGCGGCTGAGTGCCGACAGCCGCCGGATCCCCGGTGTCACCGCCGTGTGGTAAAAGCTGCAGCGCTGCAGATATGTGTCTGATGCAGCGGCGGTTCTTGCCAAACTCCCGCCCCATCTCTATACTTATACCAGTCTGCCCGCACCCCTGTCTGTGTATTTGAGGGATTGCCGTGTCTGGCATGATGCGCATAATTGACGCCGCCGGAGGTTCCAGCCGCGAGCTGGAAAACCTGTGTGCGAGGTCTGTCGCAGATTTCGGTCCGGAGGTCGAAAGAGCCACTCGTGAGATCCTCAGCCGCGTGCAGGAATACGGGGACGAGGCGCTGGTGGAATACACCCGCCAGTTCGACTGCGAGGACTTTTGTGCCGCAGACCTGCTGGTGAGCGCTCGAGAAATCGAAGCAGCGTATGACGAGGTCCCCCCGGAATGGATCGGGGCATTCCGCCGGGCGCGTGAGAACGTGTTGAAATATCAGCAGCGCCTGTTGAGAAACTCGTGGCTGGATGATTTCGATGGCGTCTTTCTAGGCCAGCGCATCCGCCCGGTCGCTTCAACCGGCGCCTATATTCCCGCCGGGACCGCGCCACTCCCCTCCTCCATCTGCATGACGGCGATGCCGGCGAAGGCCGCGGGAGTGCCCAGGATCGTGATCGCCAGCCCGCCGAGACCCGACGGCAGCGTCCATCCTACCATGGCCGTGGCAGCGGCCGAGTGCGGCGTCGAAGAGTTCTACCGCATCGGCGGAGCACAGGCTATCGCGGCACTGGCCTATGGCACCGAGACGGTCGAGCCGGTTGATATGATCGTCGGGCCGGGCAACCCGTACGTGATTACGGCCAAGAAGATGGTTTTCGGCCACGTCAATATCGAGGCCCTCCCCGGACCGTCGGAATCCGTCATCATCGCAGACGGCTCCGGTTCTGTACGCCTGGCGGCGGCGGATCTGCTCACCCAGGCCGAGCACAGCGGCGACAACATGGCCATACTCATCACCGATGACGAGGATTTCGCCTGGCAGGTGCGTGAGGAAGCGCACAACCAGGCCGCGACACTGCCGCGCCAGGAGCTGCTTGTACAGTCGCTGGTGGAGCACGGCGCGGTCATCATCGCATGCAATCTGCACCATGCGGCAGAAATATCCAACCGCATCGCCCCCGAGCATCTGCAGATCGTGGTGCGCGAGCCGATGACGCTGCTGCAGGACATAGAACACGCCGGCTGCGTCTTTTTGGGCGAGGGCTCAACGGTGCCGCTGGGCGACTACGCGGCGGGGCCGAGTCATGTCCTGCCCACTAACCGCACCGCCCGGTTCTCATCGGCCCTGTCTGCGGAGGACTTTCTGACAAAATCATCATTGATATACGCAACCGACCGCGGGCTGAGACAGCTTGGCCCGGATGTCCAGCGCCTCGCAGAGGCCGAGGGGCTCGATGCACACGCCCGGTCCGTCGAATACCGCCTGCGCGAAATGGAAGAAGGCGACGAATAATGCCAGAGCGAACAGCAACCATTAACCGCGAAACCAAAGAAACACAGATCTCTCTGAGTATCAACCTGGACGGATCAGGTGACTCTGAGATAGACACCGGCGTCGGCTTTCTCGATCACATGCTCACCCATATCGCCAGGCACGGGATGTTTGACCTGACGGTCGAGGCCACCGGTGATTACGAGGTGGACGATCACCACACTGTCGAGGATGTCGGTATCTGCTTCGGGCGGGCGCTGGCGGAGGCCGTAGGTGACAAGCGGGGTATCGTCCGCTACGGGTCGTTCATCTGCCCGATGGATGAGGCGCTGGTGACGGTGGCGTTGGATCTCAGCGGGCGACCTTTTACCAATTGCGATCTTGACCTGCAGGCATCCAGAGTTGGATCATTTGACACCGAGCTGGTCACCGAGTTCTTCCGCGCCGTGGCGTCCAACGCCGCGATGACCCTGCACGTTTCCAAACAATACGGCCACAACACCCACCACCTCATCGAGGCGGCCTTCAAGGCATTCGGCCGCGCGCTCGACCGGGCGACCTCCATTGACCCGAGGCGAGAAGACGACGTGCCCTCCACAAAGGGCACGCTGTAACAATGTAGAAGCCAGCAAACGCATGCCCGGCGGTCAGAATGGTGATGGCTGCCGGGTCTTTTGTCACCATTTACACAACGGACGGTTGCGGCTCGCTCCGCGGCCCGTGAAAAAACAGGGAGCAGACAATGGACATCATTCCCGCAATTGACCTCTCCGAGGGGCAGTGTGTCCGCCTGAAGCGCGGCGACATCGAGCAGAAGACTGTCTATTCGGATAATCCGGCTGAATTCGCCAAAAAGTGGCAGGGCCTCGGAGCCACGGTTCTGCACGTTGTTGATCTCGACGGCGCCATGTCGGGCCGGTCTCAGAA
>JBKHJK010000235.1:0-4910 GCA_046538215.1 Armatimonadota bacterium | reverse complement strand
GCCAAAGACAGACCTCCGGATTCTGCCTGCATGGATAAACAACGCACTCATCAATCTATTACATCTGGAGACATGGCTGACCAGGCGCATGAATCTCCCGATCGGTACGTCGTTCGTCGCAGTTGCCAGGAAGCCCGAATGACAGCACCAGCACTGATACAGGGGGGCGCGGCATCTGAATGGAAGTCGGTATCTGTCTGGCGGGTGGTGTACAGGAGCTTCAGCAGGCGAATCTCGACCTGCTGAAGGACATCGGCATTACAACCTTATACGTGGGCTGCTATGAGAATGAAATGCGGTGGCAGGCGGAGGAAGTCTCCGCATTCGTGCGAACGGCCGGGAGCCGCGGCTTCGAGGTCTGGGCCGTGCCGTGGGGATACGGGAAGGTCGTTGACCCTGACCCGGCCGTTGAAAGTCTCTATGTGGATACCCACCGCGACCAGATGCAGATTGACAGCCGCGGCCGCAGGTGTGCGAAGGCATGCCCCAACAATCCCACTTTCCTCGAATGGTTCGCCTCCAGCATGCGCACCCTGGCGTGGATGCTGGAGGTGAAGGGGTTCATGTGGGACGAGCCAAGCTTCTACTATTCCCGGGGAACCTGGTCGTGCCGCTGTGAATACTGCCAGCGGCTTTTTTACGCCTCTGAAAACTACCAGATGCCCCGCGAACTGACCGAACCTGTCCGCGAATTCCGCCGCTTCAGTATCCTCATGTTCATTCTGGCTGCCGCAGCAGCAGTGCAGGCGGTGGACCCCCGGCTTTTTTCGATGGTCATGCCCACCCCCACCCTCGACACCATCCAGGACCACACCGGCACTGACGACTGGGGGAAGCTGCTTCAGTCCTCGGCTGTTGACTCGTTGGCCCTGTACATTCCGTGGCAGGAGCGGCAGGCCGAAGCGGACCAGGCCATACGTGAGACCCACAAACTGGCGGCTGTCAAATCCACATCCCACGGCAAACCATGCCATATCTGGATATCGGCCTCGCCGCGCCCGCAGGATAAGGTGCTTGACAACCTGCACATCGCATACGAAACCGGTGCGGCAGGTGTGGTGTTGTCGGATTATGCAACCTTCATTGACGCCCCGGGCATTCATCGTATTCTTCCACGCCTGCGCGAAACGATCGCCCGGGTCAAAACATAGATGCTCCGGTCTTGCCTGCCGCCGTACGCACCACGGGGTTCTCACCAGCGCAATCCATGATAAGGGGCATTAAAGATGCGACCGTACACTCCCGCTACCGTGTTGTTCGTGCTGCTGCTCATTTCTTCGGCGGTTTGCGTCCATGCGATCACTGCCGCTGAATGGGATGATTCTGACCTGACGCCGGCTGAAGCCACGCGTTTCGAAGGGCCTTTTTCGTGCGATGCAGCTGCAATCTACGTGGTTCACCATGGCGGCCCGCTGAAAATCACTCTCTCTCTCAACAGCAACGACGATTCCGGTAAGATGCGGAAGGCCCTGGTGCGCTTTCTGGATGCCGATGAGCACTACCGCGACTGGGATTACCAGTGGTTTTCCGCCGAAGGGACGATCAACACCTCCTGGGACTTTGCGCTGGATGAAGCTGAACCGGGGATCTACCAGGTGCGGCTGGCGCTGCACGGCACTTTCACCTGGGACGTGAACACCGAGCCGGCGAGCTCGTTCGGGGTCATGCCGATGCGCACGCGGCTGTACGCAACCACTCCCGAACAGTTCTCCGACGCATGGGTCTATGTCCCCCCACAGTCGGAGCTATTCGTGGCAAAAACGTACGCCCGCGCCGCCCTGAATATCACCTGCGGGGGCGATGAGCTCCTGGCGATGGATCATTCTACACACCGGGGCGAGCTTAATGTCACTGACTCCCCCGCCCTGTGGCACGCGGACCTCACGCTGCAGTCAGGTGCGTTCATCAGCTCCCGCGGTGTGCCCCTGTTGTTGTGCCCGGATCAGACAACGGCTGAGAATATTCGCGGCAGCGTCGAGTTCCTTCCCGATGGCTCCAAGGTGTGGCACAAGTTTCAGAAGCGTATCTACCGGGTGATGCATTCATTTGAGCCCGGGGATCTGGAGCTCGATGTCGCCCGCTCCTTCGAACCCCACCTCGACGCGCTTTTGCAGGAGCCGGTGCGCAACGCCGGGCTTTTTGACAGCTACGGGGCCCTGCGTCATGTGCGCTACTCTCTGGAGGAGCAGAATCTCAATCCCGACAGCATCTGGTACGGTTCGGTGCACGCCTGGAAGAGCTTTGAGGAAAAAGGCCTCCGCTGGGATCAGTGGGCGACCTTTCCCTCCCATACACTTAGCTACACCGGCCTGCCCAACAATATCGCAGCAGGATACGCCATAGATGGCGATATCAACCCCTACGGCGGAGACAAGGCGGTGCTGAACCGGGCCACACTCGCCGCGCTGGCGGATCTATTGGCGATCCATGAAGACGATTCGGTCAAGCATGGCCAGGACCATGACATGGACCCGTATGCCGGAGTTCCCGCGTTTCCCATCAATCACAACATGTGCATGCCGTACGGGATGTGTGCGGCCGATGCGCCTGATGAGGTCCGCCGGGTGTGGACTGAGGCGTACCGGCATATCATAGATCGCTTCTGCTTTTACCGCGTCTCGTGCGAGAACCAGTCGGCGCATTATCCGGTTTCCTATTACGCGCTGGAGATGGGTGGAGAGGTGAGCGGCTATGATCGGCTGGCTCACGATTACGTCCGCAGCATGTGCGATCCGGAGCTGAACCGGTATATGAAGACCGGCTACACGCAGGAAGCGTACGGGCCGGATCCCACCTACCAGGGACTGTGCTGCTCCAATATCGCTCAGTACTGGGTATGGAGCGATGACGACGCCGCCCTCAACGGCCTGCGCCGCATATACAATTTCTTCAACCACACCGTTGCACCGGAGCCGGACGGATACATCTGGGGCGCCTGCAACTTCGCCCACCGCACCCCGTACGGCTGGCAGCATCCCCAGTACGGCGCGGGATTGACGATGATGGCCGGCGAACTCCCCGAGGCGGGGCTATGGCGCCATGACTGAGACGCCAATGATCCAGAGAACATTGAGCGGGCAACCGAAAACATCAAGAACGCCGTCGGCCGTTCATACAGCCGCGAGCCGTATGAGGACGGCGGATTGATGGGCGGCGCACACGGAGCTGTTTACACCGGCAGCTACCACCGCTGGCTGCAATATCCGCAGGCCATTGAAAAAAGCGGCGAACTTCCTTGTGTGGCCTCAGACCGGTTCAGCAGGAATTTCAATGACGAGTTCTTCGCGATCCGCCGTCCCGGATACTATGCACTCATCTACACCGGACACACGGCGAGTGATTGGATCAAAAAGCGCATCAGCTTCAAGCCGGAGCAGAAGTTCCCTCGTTCCGGCGGCGGGCTGTCACTGCTTTGGACCCCGGAATACGGCAATGTGCTGGTCTCGATGAACTATCACGCCTTCTGTAATCACCAGGTTACCGCCGAACTGGGAGACGGAACGGTATCGTGGCCGGATTACTGGAGCGTTGATCATACCTGGGCACCGGAGGAGAATGCTCTGAGTGTAAGCTGCCGGCTGTACGATCTCCCGGTTGCAGTGGTGCGTGAATATACATTCAGCGACGATTCAGTGCACCAGTCGCTGACGGTCAACTTCGAAGAGAACGTGTCCGTGGAGGCCCTGTACGAACAGATTCCGCTGCTGAAAAACAAGCCGGGCTTCCGGACGGAAATCGAAGGCACCGAAGCCGCCTGCACCGCCCTCTGGATCGGAGATGAGCAGGGACGGGGATGCATCATGGAGTTTGACGAGCCAGTCGCGATTTCGTTCGGCCCGGACCTGGAGCATAAGCGCTACTCCGAGGTCCAGGTCAATACACCGCTGCAGATTGACCTCGGTGCCGCCCACAGCGCCGGGGAGGAAATCACCATCGGCTACACCACCCGCCCCTGCATTTACGACGAATTCACACACGGCCCATGACCGGTAATGACAGTGAGATGGCCGGCCCAAAACCGGGGCTTCCTGTGCGACGCACGGTCATCGCAGGAGGCACAGACAAGGGGGGAGCGGTCCGGGAAAAACTAAAAAATAACCGACAGCGCAGTTCCTTGACACCGCCCGGTGACGTGCTATAATTCACTCACTACAAGCAGCGTTGAGTGCGTCTCCGTATTTCGCAGTTAAGTGGTGTGCAGTGCTCTGCAGGGGACGCAGGAGGTGGTTGTTGTGTCTGATGCACATTTGAATGCCGTGGTAGTGACAGGTTTTGCGACGCGTGATCCGGTATTGCGACATAAGTCTTCAGGACAGGTCAAGGCGGAGTTCAGTTTCGAGGTGAACCGTCCGTTCTATCGTGCTACCGGGGAGCCGGTGTCTGACCTCTTTTTGGTTGATGCCTGGGAAGATATCGGTGAATGGGTCATGGACAATATCAAAGAAGATGACCGGATGCTGATCATCGGCACTCTCAATAAGGAGAGCTACAGTACCCGTGCAGGTCGCGAGCATCTTACGATCATCAAGGCGAAGTATATTGTCCCGATGAACGAGGCTCAGCTCAGCGGTAATCTCGACACCGAGCAGTTGAAGGCTGATACGTGGGATCACGAGCTGGTCGTAGGTATTGTTGATCTCGTCTCCGAGATGCTCGAAAAAGCCGGTGATAAGCAGGCGGGCACAGAGGAAATTGTCGAAGCGTCCTCCTGAGCGGGGCCATCTATATCTGCACGGAGACACCAGGCAGTCACCGGTTGACGGTGGCTGCTTTTTTATGCGGCGCCCCGTCAGCACTTCTCAGACCGTGGCCGCACTGAATTCTCGCGAAGAAGCGCGTTTGCAGCGACTTTGAAAGAAGGTTTTACGGTGCTCAAAGATACTGATTGGTGTTTTGCCTGCGGGCAATCC
>JBKHJK010000234.1:0-4920 GCA_046538215.1 Armatimonadota bacterium | reverse complement strand
GCTTATCATCAACTGCACCACTGACTTCGGCCGGATGCACCAGGCGGAGGATTTTGAGCCCGATTCAACCGTCAACTTCCCCGCCGGTGCGGTCCTGCAGCGCTATCTTTACCACGCCGTGCTCGCCGATGTACAGCAGCGGGAGTTCGACCGGGTGGCGAGGCTGGAATTCGCCAACGCCCGGGGCATGGGGCGAAATGCGAAATGCTTTGTCATCGCTGAAATCATGGGCCGGCACAGCAACCTGATCATCACCGATGACGGTAATGAAATCATCGAAGCTGCCAAGCACGTTCCGGCCGCTGTGAACCGCTACCGGCAGATTCAGCCGGGCCTGCAGTACGTCCCGCCGCCTGACTTCGACAAGCTCGCGCCACACTCCGCGGACGTATCCACTCTGGCGGGATCAGCATCAGAAACATCTTCCTACACCCGCAACTGGTTCCGCGACACCCTGCAGGGCGCCAGCGACATTTTCCGCGACGAGGCCCTTGCACGAGCTGATATTGAGCCACAGCGGCCTGCGGATGAGCTTGACGGTGGCGACCTCGGTCGGCTGCTGGACTGCCTGTCTGAACTTCTCTCAGAGGCCTGTGAGGGTCGTGGGCGGATATATGAATGTCCGGAGGAGCAGTTCGCCTACCCTGTTTCCCTGCAGTGTCGCCCTGATTGCCGCAGCGAATCTGTTGACGATATCAGCGCCGCGATTGACAGGGTCGCCCGGCAGCAGATCTCCGGTATCGAGCTGCAGCAGCTTCGCAACAGGCTTCAGCAGGCTGCAGCCGATGCCCATGAGCTGGCAGGCAAGCGGCTGAAAGAGCGGCGTGAAGCCCTCAAGCGCGGACAAAACGCCGAGCAGCTCAGAATCATCGGAGAAACGCTGCTGGCCCATCTCCACGAGATCCCTGATCACACACAAAGCGTCACCCTGCCGAATATATACGATCCCGATGAGTCGCTGACGATTGAGCTTGATCCCGAGCTGTCGCCACAGGCCAATGCACAGAAGTATTTCAAGCGCTACAAGAAGCTTTCGGGGCTCACAGAACGTATGAAACCGCGCCTGGCGGCCGCGAAGGTCGAGCAGCATTATCTGTCGGGTCTTCTGGGGCAGATCGAACAGGCCGAAACCATCAAGGATCTGCGGAGCATCGAGCAGGAGATGCAGCAGGAGGGGTATCTCAAAAAGAAGGGTGAAAAGAAAGGGGCCGCAGATGAAGGGGTGACGGTGCATTCGGCGCCTCTGGAGGGTAACCGGACGCTGCTGTGGGGGAAATCAGGGCTGCAAAACGACGAGCTTCTGCGCCGCGCCAATTCCGAGGATATCTGGCTGCATGTCAAGGACGCCCCGGGAGGCCATGTTCTTATACGCACAGACGGCCGGCCGGATGACGTGCCTGAAGAGCAGCTTCGGCGTGCTGCCGCCCATGCAGCCTGGCTGTCCAAACAGCGGGCGGATACGTCCACAGAGGTGGATTACACCACCGCCAAACATGTGCGGAGATTGAAGGGGACACCGCCGGGATATGTGCATTACACGCACTATAAGACCCTGCGTGTTCAGCCGCGCCCGATAAGCGCAAAGAGCTCTAGCTGACAATCCTGACATCGTTGACGACATCGTCTATGCCCTTCATACTTTCCAGGGCTTCGACGATGTTTTCCATCGCTTTTTGGACGTCAACGCCCTTGCCCATAGCGCCACGCAGCCTCGAAACGCGGCCACCGAGATAACAGATCTTGTTGATCACACGGATCGTCATAAGACTGTAATCGAGGCTGTGCTTGGCGACTTCTCGTTCGGCCAGACGTCTCATCTGCTTGTCTTCCAGCGGCATCATTCCACCTCCGGAATGGCTGGTACGCATGACCTGTGGTACTATCATTCCCCATTTTTATGATGGAGAAACAGTTCTCGTCAGGCGCCGACCGACAGCCGTGAGGCCATTTCCCGGGGAAGCCCGGCGTTGACAATGGCACTCTGCGCGGCCTCCACATCATACCCGAGCCGCCTGATGCTGACAAGCGCTTCGTCACTACTATAGATTGCGCAGGCAGCCTGGCTGTTGCCGTCTCGTGGCTGTCCGACTGCGCCCGGATTGATCATGTAGCGGCTGTCACTGTGAAGCTCAATGTCACAGCCAGCCGGGTTGGAATATCGGCCCGGCAGCGTATCGGAATCATCCTGCACGAACCAGCTCGTGCAGTGAGTGTGGCCGAAAAAGCAAATCCTGCCCGCCATGGCATCGAACGTCAGGGCAGCCGTGTAGGGGTCATAGACGTAGGCATCGGGGTCGGGCAGTGAGCCGTGGCAAATCTGGATTTCCTCAATGCTGGCCATGCGGGGCAGTTCGGAGAGGAACTCTATATTTTCGGAGGTGAGGACCTGGCGCGTCCATTCAATGCACGCACGTGCTGAAGCGGTGAACCACCGGTCTTTCTCCGGTCGGCACGCGGCTTCGTCGTGATTTCCCATAACGCACAGGCACTCGCGTTCGCGCATCATATCACAGCACTCATTGGGATGTGCGCCGTAGCCAACGATGTCGCCACAGCACAGACACTTCTCTACACCCTGGTCGTCGAGATAGTCGAGCACCCGCCGCAGGGCAGCCATATTCCCGTGAACATCCGAAATGATACCATAACGCACGTTTGTGCATCTCCAGACGTGTGTGGTGAATGCTGAAACATTCGCACGTGTTTCTCCTGCGTCCTCTCTGCCCACACTGCGGATGGCTGTGTTCCTCTGGCCAAATACCCTTTTAGCCATCGGCCGGTGTCATACCTTCTCCGGCGCGGAAACTTGTCTTCGCAGGTCTCATCTGCTAGTATTGGCTTTCAGAGGAGTATTGAAACATCCCGCGCCGGCCGCCAATAAAACGACTCCGGCCCTGTACAGAAAGGCTTTTCATGGACTACAACCCGCTCGATATCTCTCCGTTCACCGCGAAAGACCAACTTGTCGCCGAGGCTTGCCGTGTGCTTGGCAGCCAGGCCGACCTGCTGGACGCCTCCCGCGGTGGTCCAAACTGGCAGCAGCGGACCGTCAGCAGCGCCTGGTACACGCTTGGGCTCTATGCGGATTATTACTACGGCGCACTGAACACCGAGGGCTCCGTGCGCATGATGCCTTCGGTGGATCACGTGGACCATTCTGCTGCATTCGAGCGATTCACCGATGCAGTCATTGACAGCCGAGAGGTGCTGGCCGTTGGAACGCGCTATCTGCACGCAGTGTGGGATTACCTCTCTTCCGGCATTATCGGCGATGTCTCCCGCGAGGAAGTCATCGGGCAGTTCACCCGCGCCATGACCGCCTACGCCTACCCGACACCGGCGACACTGGAGTTCATCCAGCCGGTGGCCAACCGCTACCTTGCATACATGCTGGGCAGGGCTCTTGCGGCTGAGGACTTCCGCGTTCATCTGGCGAACGGCTGCACGGACGCTTTCCGGCAGGTTGTGCACACGATGGCCTGCAACGAGCTTTTGCGGCCCGGCGACAGAGTGGCCCTCGTCCAGCCCTGGTATGAGCCGATGCGGGACCTGTTTAGCCGACAATATGGCTGTGAGGTGACCGGTATCCGCCGAACCATGGAGCCGGAATGCCACACACCCCACAGCGAGCTGCAGAAGCTTGATGACCCGGAGCTGAAGATTGTCGTCATCGTCTCTCCGGGTAATCCCGTGGATAAGACAACGGACGAAGCCCTGCTTGACCGACTCCAGCAGGCAGTTGAGAATAACCCGGACCTGGTGATTCTCTGCGATTATGTGTACGCCAACTTCGTCAGCAGGCAGTACGATAATGCCCTGAAGCGGATGCCCAAAAACGTGGTGCCGTTTTACGCGGTATCCAAGGATTTCGGTTTTGCGGGAGCGCGTGTGGGCGCAGTCTGGGTACATGAGCAAAGCTGTCTGCAGAATATGCTGAATGAGCAGGCCGATGAAGTGGCACAGCGGGTTGATGAGAAATATGCGAGCCGGTATATAGAGGACAGGCCCGATTTCTACTCGCGCCTGGTGATGCAGAGCGCGGGAGTTTCCTTCTCGCACATGGCCGGTATTTCAGTGGCCAACCAGATTCTTTTTGCGCTCTGTGCGCTTCATCCGCTGGTGAACCCCGACGAGGCCTCTGACTACTTCGGCTGGCTTCACAGCGAGCTGCAGAAGCGAATGGCCGCGCTGTACGAGGGCCTGGGACTGCCAAAACAGGCGTCATGTGATGTGTGCGAAAGCAACTATTGTGCCCTTGTGCCACTCGAAGAGCTGGCCATATCACAGGGGCCCAGGGTGGCCCGGGAGTTCGAAAAGGTGTCACTGTGGAATTTTCTCAAACATCTGGCGCACAGCCGGGGAACGATTGTGATGCCCGCACCGGTCTTTGGCGCCGAACACAAAACCGTGCGTATATGCCTCACCTCACTCGGCACGAGCCAGTACCGGGAGGTCGGACGCAACATCGCCGAAACCATAGGTGACTATACCTTTCCCGGCCCCTGTGACCACTGCGACCAGTAGCCGCCGACTACGCCGGGCTCCACTGGCCGATGTCGTCCGCGACCCGAATGTTTTCGCCCATCCCCAGACGCTCGTACAGCTCCACGGTGTACTGGTACTCCTCTGGGATACCGCCGATGAAAGTGATCGGCCTCGGAAACACCAGTGCGAGATTTTCCGGCAAATCACCGATCTGCAAAACTCCCAGAAATTCCGGGGTGTCCGGATCCGTATGAGTGGTGACGGGGTCCTCCAGCACGATCTCCTCAACATCCTCATCAAGCACGGCACCATAAATGGCGTGTGCCGCCGTTTTGCCCTTGCCGTAGGTTGCAGTGCCCGAGATGAACCGCTGCTGCCGCAGTAGGGTGAGTGCGGCCAGAAGATCGTGTGTCTGTCGTTCAGGAAGTGTCAGTC
>JBKHJK010000233.1:0-4922 GCA_046538215.1 Armatimonadota bacterium | reverse complement strand
GACTATAGCCATCATCGGCTACGGCATCCAGGGATCCGCTCAGTCACTCTGCCTGCGCGATTCGGGCTGCAACGTGATCGTCTCAGAGCTGGAGGGCACTGAGAATTACGACAGAGCCGTCGAGGACGGCTGGGACGTGTACACCGACGCTGCAGAGGCGACGGCGGATGCCGATATCGTGCAGATACTTACCCAGGATCACGTTCAGGCGAAGGTGTACACCAACCTGATCGAGCCGAACCTCGATGACGGCAATGCCATGGTCTTCTCACACGGCTTCAATATTCACTACGACCAGATCGTGCCTCCGGACACCGTTGACGTCTTTATGGTCGCTCCGAAGGGGCCGGGCGCACTGGTGCGAGAGACGTATCTTGCCGACACCGGCGTCCCTTCTCTGCTGGCTGTCTATCAGGACGCCACGGGCAACGCAAAAGACCTCGGCCTGGCGTATGCAAAGGCCATCAAGGCCACGAAGGCCGGACTCATCGAGACCACCTTCTCCGAAGAAACCATCACCGACCTGTTCGGCGAGCAGGCGGTGCTGTGCGGCGGTGTTGCGGAGCTGATCCTGGCAGGCTTCGATACTCTCGTCGAGGGCGGCTACGCCCCGGAGATGGCGTATTTCGAGGTGCTCCACGAGCTGAAGCTGATCATGGACCTCGTGTATAAGAAGGGCATCGCCGGGATGCGCCGCGGTGTCTCTGACACAGCCACCTACGGCGATCTCACCCGCGGCAAGCGCATCATCACCGACGAGACCCGCGAAGAGATGAAGAAGATGCTGCGCGAGGTGGAGGACGGCTCGTTCGCCAAAGAGTGGATCCTGGAAAACCAGGCGGGTCGGCCCAACTTCAATGCTCTGCTTCGCGAAAGCGACGAGCACCTGATCGAGAAGGTCGGCAAAGAGCTGCGCTCCATGATGCCCTGGCTGGAAGACGAATAAGCCGACCGACGTGCGGGCTGTGAACCAAAAAGGGCACGCCACCGAGACGGCGTGCCCTTTTTCTGTGCTTGAGGATACAACTGTGGGTGAAGCTGTATCACCACTGCGCGTTTGGCGCCGCAGCCGCTTCAGAGGCCGGTGTCTGGAAATTGTCGCGGTAGGCGAGGACGATTGCCACGTGCATGATCGGGAAAAGCGCGAAGTACCCCAGCCCGCAGGTCAGCGCTGAACCTACCCCCACAAGCAGCGACAGCACCAGGATGAACACCGACAGGCCGAACCAGTGGTCTTTTGCCCGCTCGTAGCTCAGTGAAATCGCGTCCCAGAAGCCCATCTCCCGGTCGGCGATAAGGGGCAGGGCGAACACCAGGAGACCATACACGATGTATGAGCCGACAAGACATGCGATGGAGCCGAGACCGGTAAATACCGAGACCACGAGCCATCCCATGAAGCTGTCGAGAAAGATGTCAAAGCCCCGCCTGAGCTGGTTGATGTCCAGCCTCTGATCGGGGTGCCGAAGCTTTTGCAGTATCACGTAATAATAACCGCAGGTGAGCGGCCCGACGATCAGCACGCCCACCCCTGTCCCGTTGACGGCTGCGAAGATGAGGGCAATCAGGGCGTGGAGCCAGAAGTCCTCCCGCACCAGAGCCCAGGCTTCGCTGACCCACTCACCGGTCCTGACCATCCGCTTTGTTCCTCTCTACGCTGTGACACTCTCCTGCGCGATTTCGGGCTTGATCGACTCGATGTACGTGTGTGCCGTATAGGCCGCGATTGCCGCGTCTCCGACGGCCGTGGCAATCTGTCGAAGTACCGTATTACGAATGTCACCACAGGCGAAAATGCCAGGCTGGCTGGTTTGCATGCGCTCGTCGGTGATGATGAAGCCGTCTTCGAGCTCCAGCAGATCTTCCAGCCATTCCGTTTTGGCGACATGTCCGATGGCGATGAAAACACCATCAACCTCCAGCGTGCGGAGATCGCCGGTGACAGTATCTTCGAGTGTCAGCGTCTCGACGGACTCATCACCATTGATCGCTGTGACGATGGTGTTCCACAGGATCTCGGTGTTTTCCCGCTTCATTATCTGCTCCTCGAGATACTCCTCAGCACGGAGTTCATCACGCCGGTGAATGATGTACACATTCTTTGCGATGTTTGCGAGGTAGATGGCCTCTTCGATGGCGGTATTGCCTCCACCCACTACCGCAACGGTCTGATCCCGGTAGAAAAACCCATCGCAGGTCGCACAGTATGACACACCCTTGCCCCGCAGTTGTTTCTCGCCGGGCACCTTCAGACTCCGGGGGACCGACCCGGTGGCGATGATCACCGAGATCGTCTCAATATCCCCCGCGGACGTCTCGACAATCCATCCTCCGCTCTCGCGCTGGCGGATGTTTTTCGCTTCGGCCATCTGCACTTCCACACCCATTTCCAGCGCCTGTTCGTGCACACGCTGTGCCAGCTCCGGCCCTGATATGCCCTCCGGGAACCCGGGATAATTTTCGATCGTCGTGGCGGTGGCAACCTGTCCGCCGGGTGAAACCATCTCCAGCATCTGAACATCGAGACCATAGCGTTTGGCGTACATGGCGGCCGTACAACCCGCAATGCCGCCTCCTATGACGATTGCGTCATGCATCCGTCCACGTCTCCTCCCTGAATTCTCCTGAGGCTTGACCGTCTATTTCGAATGGACTACCCTGTAAACATGTCATTACGCGTTTGCGAGGAGAACACCAACACAATGCGCTCATCTGTCATGATACCATTTCTGGTGGCTGTTTCGCTATCCCTTCTGCTCATATCGGGATGTGCAAGACAATCGCTGCGGGCGCTTTCTCCGCGTGGTCCCGCTTCGCTGCCGAAGGTCGTTGCCTATCTTGATTTGAGCCGCGGCTGCATGCCCAGAACTGAAGCGTTCCTGCAAAACGCCAGCGCAGAATACGAGGGCGAAATTGATATTCAAATTCATGACGTCAGTGAAGCCCGTGACAGATCGCGAGGGCTGCAGGACCAGGCCATCCTGTTCGACGGTAATCATACCGTTGCATGGGAAACAGACGCAGGAAGGCTCCGCGTCGTTCGATTTACTCTGCCGCCCGGTTACCACTGGCATCACGCAGACCTGAAAGCGGCGCTCGAGGCAGCGGCAGGAGGAAGACTTCACAAAGCAACGGAGTCGGAGCTGCAGGAGCTCCAGAAGCTGCCGCCCAAAAAAATCAAGATCACCAGCCAGACATTCAAGAAACCGGGCCAGCCGCCCGTGGGGCAGCTTTTCGTCAACGGCGAAATGGTAGCGTCAATTACCGAGCCCAGCGACAGCAGGACTCCGGGACGCCGCGCGAACGATGCATCGGCCAAACTGAAAAAGTGGACCAGCAAGCCATATTTTCCGGACGAGTTGACGGTCAGTGAGGGCGATGAGGCCGCAGTCCTGAAGGCGAAGGAGCAGACAATTATGCAGGCCACGCCTGCAGATGCGAAAGCCGCCGGAGTGCAATCACCAATGCAACTGGCCCGGCAGTGGCATGAGGCGATACTGCGGATGATGCTGTGTTCGGGAGAATGATGACACATCCGCCCTGCGCGTGGGTCCAGAAATATACAAGCGCCATGAAAAGAGCCATCGTCCTGATAATCTGCGCCACTTTGCTTCTTACAGCCATGCCCTCGACGGCGGCTGCAACACCTGATGCCGACACCCTGTCAGCGGCCGTCGTCACCGCCTGTGGCGCGGTGCCTGATGTCTCAATGGCCGGTCAGCCGGTGACGCTGGACACATCCGAGCAGCTCGCACAGCACGATCCTGCGCTGGCAGAGATTGTGAGCAGCTATCGCTTCCAATACGCCCTGCAGGCGTTTTACACCGTCGGCACCACCGACGAGACGAATTGTTTGAGCATCATACGCATGGAATCAGCCCTGGACGCGTTCGGGCCTTTCAGCGTGCAGCGAAGTGCCGAGGCCCGGGATATGCCCATTCCAACCAGCGCGTACCGGCTGCAGAAAAGTCTGCATATCTGGCGGGGAGCGTTTTACGTCAAAGTCTGCACTCCACGCGGGGGAACGGCGGCCGAGCAGAAGGCCTTTGACCTGGTCACCGAGTTCATGAAGGCCGTGCCCACGCCCGAGCAGGTACCCTGTCTTCTGCGTGTCCTGCCCTGGTCGTCCCGCCAGATCTCAAAACCGAAATATTATCTGCGAGCTCCGATGGGGATGGAGTTTCTGTCTGGTGGTGTGGTCGTCCGCTACACCGAAGGGGAGAGCGAATGTCGTCTTCTGCTGATGCAGTACCCCTCCGACCTGGAGGCCTGCGAGGCCTACGAGGACCTTAGGGACAGCCTGGCTATCCCGGAGAATGCTCCTGTGCCGATGCAGCAGATGGGAGAAGAGGCCGTGCAGCTTCAATCTGCCGAACACGGCCAATGTATGCTCATGCGTGAGAGCCGGTTCGTCGCGGCCCTTTTTGACTATCATGACACACTATTTGCGACCGGGCTTGTGCGAGTGGCCGCTGTGAATATCAGGATGTATCTGCTGGCGGGAGAATAATACTTTCCGACACAATCAACACAGCCACTGCCTGAAAACAGTGGCTGCTGCGTGCATGAAAATCCCTGTTTGTTTCCTCGTATCGGGCTTACTGTGTTGAGTTCATAATCTTCTGAACCTGGCGGTGACTCAGAGGTCCAATGAGCGTAAAACACAGCCCCCCGGCGTGCCACTGGTGAATTGTGTGTTTCGTTTTCTTCTGCCTCAATTCCTGTCCATCGCATGGTGTCTCAAAGAGTGAAAAAGTATCCAGCCCGTTGGTAAAGGTCAGCCACAGCGTTTTTTGATCCATGTAGCGGGTGACGGCGACAGAATCGCGCTCAAAGACATAGCCGTCGGGAAGATTGGCGGGGATAACCGCGTTGAAACCCGCGGCCTTTTCTGCAGCCTGCAGTGGAACTCGCTGTGGGGG
>JBKHJK010000232.1:0-4927 GCA_046538215.1 Armatimonadota bacterium | reverse complement strand
ATATACGCCCGCTGGACGCCACGGAGAAACTTGTAGGTTGCAAACTCCTCGTACATCCCGCCGCGGATGACCCACTCCTCCTTCCCCTCGATCTGTGAGGGAATGGTGGAGTAATCCCACCATTCTGGGTCCGGCCACTCGTAGTTTGCCTCGATTTCCGAGACGGTCTCATATTCGGCGAGGGGGTGATACACCGCGTCACGATATTTGCCCGTGCCGTAATCGGTGTGCTGGTAGCCGATAGCGAAGACATCGGTGTCCGGATCCAGTGGTGGTCCCACATACTCCGGGGCAACGGTAAGCACCGGGTCAATGTGCAGCCGCTCGAACATTTCCCGGCGGCTTTCGACCTGCAGATAGTCCATCAGTTTTTCAGTGAACTCGGGCGTTGATCGGTATGACAGTGGCACCCGGTCGTAGGGCTGACCGTTCAGCAGCGCCAGCCAACGTTCTCGTGGTGTCATACAGCCCCTCCTGCTTTGAGGGATTATTTGGTGTGTGATTCACCATGTCGTCGCCAAAAGCCTGCTTCAAAGAAGAAAGCCCACGCCGGGTGACGTGGGCTTTGTGGATGCCACAAAGGCTGCGCGGCTAGTAGGGCAGCAGCGTAATGGATTGTGACACCAGTGCAAAGGCAATGGAAAGCATCGAAACCAACCCCATGCCACACGAGAAGCCAGCGTACAGCACCGGCGGCCAGTCGCGCCAGTTCTGCTCACCGAACCGCTTGCGCATGTAGTAGCGGCCTATCAGTGCGCCGGCCAGTTCCGGGAAGATGAAATGTGGCATGTGACCCAGGCCCCGGATAAAGCCGTAGATCAAAAGCACCGGCGCATTCACCACGTTCAGAATCCAGTAAATCCCCAGGCCAAAGCCGAGTCCGCCGACCATCAGCCACGGCTTGATGGCCCGCTGGAACATCTCGGTATGTCCGCCCTCGGCAGTCGAAGAGAACCACACCCACTGCTGCAGGGCGATGAAGTCCCAGAACTTCTGGGCGTAGGGATACTGCACGCTGGGAATCGGGTTCAGTTTCCAGATGTAGCTCCAGAACAGAAAGCTGCACAGGATGATGATCGGGAAGGTCAGAAGCTCGGCCTTCAGCACGGAAATGAACTTTGTGCCGGTCAACTCCACCTCACGGAACTTCTGGCTGGTGGCTCCATAGTTCGCCAGCGGAATCGGCGCGAACCAGATGTCCACCCCCTTGTATCCGCTGAGGATAAATGTCGCCTCCCGGATCATCGGAAAGGCCAGGTTCTGTCCCGTCAGCCCCTTCATCCGTGCATTGGCGTACGACTGGAACGGCGTCCACAGGTAGCTGAAAAATAGAATGAACACCAGCGGGAAGTCGGGGATGAGTACACGGCACAGCACCACGTATCCGGTAGAGGCTGCGAGGAACAGGATCACCATGAGCCATACGTTGAAATCGCCCCGATCATATTTGGGCTTGCCAAAGCCCAGCCCTCCACCGGTCTCACCACTGCGGCGGGCGTGCATAAACTGAAGGTAGCTCTTGTACATTCCAATGAACGCAACAGCGAAGGCGGTGCCGATGCCGAAGGAGAGCCAGATATCAATCTGGGTGGCCCACAGGGTGCGGGTAGATTCCATGCCTGGTCGCCAGGTCGGCAGGTACCCCGCCTTCTGAGCCAGCGGGTTTACGGCAAACGTCGTCAGCGCAGCAATTGCGGATCCTGCAACCATCCAGAACGGCAGCACAAAGCCCAAAAATACCAGCGAGAGATTGGTCCCGATACCGGTTGGAGCTCCAGGCAAAAACTTCTCGGTGCCATTGGTGAAGTCAATCCAGGGGATCGGCAGGATCGAAACCGGCTGCACCAGCATCACTCCGGTGATGGTGGGAAGCGCGACATAGATAAATCCGAAGGTTATGCCGATCATGCTGCCGACGGAGAATATGCGCCAGCGCCATGTTTCTTCCTTGGAGGTCGCCTCCGCCAGTGCTGTGGCGCCCTGAGCGGTGATCGGGGCCAGCGGATAGGGAAGCTTTTCCCCATCCGAAACAAGCCGGAACAGAACGTACCCGAACGTAAACCATGCAATCCTCGAAAAGATCTGAGTTAAAAGCAGCACCCCGACCGCGGGGAGCCAGTCTGAATGGAGAAAGGTACGGCCTGCAATTGCTGCGGATTCCTCAGGTGGAGCGACCCAGTTGGGCACCTGTTCGCCGAGTCCACCGGGCGCGGACTTGCGCAAAAACTGCCACCATATCAGCTTCGCAAACGGCCCGCCCGACAGCGCAAGGCCTCCGGTCATGGCCGTCAGACCGGCAGCGATATAGTACAGGATATAGACTTCCTGGCGGGTGAGTTGTGTCAGTGACCGCCGCGCGACCTCCGTGAACAAAATGATAGTCGTCCACTCAGCGGCTGGCCCCATCGTTTGACCGGCAACCAGCCCCAGGTAAATCGAACCCGGCATCATCACAAAACCGATGAACAGCGCGCCAACAACTGTCTTCCAGTTAAACCCGTCGAGGTAGGTATCCGGGTCCTTCATCAGGTCCCGATATTCTTTCAGCTCTTCTATCTCCCGCATCCGCGACCGTGCCGATGCCATTATTTGCGCCCCTTTCTCCGGCACAGCGTGTCGCTATCTACAAATGAGTCCCGATATTCTACTCGAATCCCATCACTTTGGCAATGTATTTTATTGCTTCATTTCAAACTTTTTTGGATGAAATATCTACGGCTGTGCCGGAGAGCCTCCAGGTGTGTCCGGGGCGCAGAAAAAGGGAAATTGAGACACAAAAAAAAGCCCACACCGCGGGGTGTGGGCTCGGTTGCGTTCGGTTGTGGAAAAGCCGCTGTCAGTACGGCAGCAGGGTGATGGACTGCGAGATCAGCGCGAATGCAATGGAGAGCATTGACACCAGTCCCATGCCACACGAGAATCCTGCGTACAACACCGGTGGCCAGTCCCGCCAGTTCTGCTCACCGAACCGCTTGCGCATGTAGAAGCGCCCGACCATCGCCCCGATCAACTCGGGGAAGATGAAGTGCGGCATGCGGCCCAGTCCCCGGATGAACCCGTAGATCAACAGCACCGGGGCGTTCAAGATGTTCAAGAGCCAGTAGATCCCGAGACCGAAGCCGAGACCACCGACCATCAGCCACGGTTTAATCGCGCGGTAGAACATTTCAGCATGTCCGCCCTCGGCAGTCGAGGAGAACCAGACCCACTGCTGCAGGGCGATAAAGTCCCAGAATTTTTGGGCGTACGGATACTGGACACTGGGGATCGGATTCAGCCTCCAGATGTAGGTCCAGAACATGAAGCTGCAAACAATGATGATCGGCAGCTGCAGCAACTCGGCCTTCAGGATGGAGGTGAACTTGGTTCCCGTCAGCTCGACCTCCCGGAACTTCTGGCTCGTCGCACCGTAGTTCGACAGAGGAATCGGCGCGAACCAGATATCCACGCCTTCATAGCCGCTGAGAATAAAGGTGGCCTCCCGGATCATCGGAAAGGCCAGATTCTGTCCGGTCAGCCCCTTCATCCGCGCGTTGGCGTATGACTGGAAGGGGGTCCACAGGTAGGCAAAGATAATAATAAACGCCATCGGGAAGTCCGGGATAAGAATGCGGCAAAACACGACGTAACCGGTCGAGGTCAGGAAGAACAGCCCGAGCATCAGCCAGGCGTTGAAGTCGCCCCGGTCGTATTTTGGCTTGCCGAAGCCGAACGCCTGGGATGTATCGCCATCGGCCCGCATTTGCAGCCACTGCACGTACGACTTGTAGAAACCGATGAAGGCGACGGCGAAGCCGCTGCCGATACCGAAGGACAGCCAGATGTCAATCTGCGTTGCCCACAGCGTCCGCGTGGATTCCATTCCCGGACGCCAGGTGGGAAGATGTCCCATGTGATAGGCAATCGGGTTGATAATGAAGGTTGCCACGGCCGCGATGGCAGAGCCTGCGACCATCCAGAACGGCAGAACCATACCCAAAAACACCAGGTTCATGTTCGTCCCGATACCTGTAGCCGCCCCCGGCAGGAATTTCTCGGTTCCGTTGGTAAAGTCAATCCACGGAATGGGGAGGATGGAGACGGGCTGCACCAACATCGTTCCGGTGATTGTGGGCATGGCGACGTAGATGAAGCCGAAGGCAATACCGATCATGCTGCCGATGGAGAAGATGCGCCAGCGCCATGTCTCATCCTTGGTGGTTGCTTCTGCGAGGGCGGTGGCGCCCTGTGCGGTCACCGGCGCCAGCGGGTAAGGGAGCTTCTCGCCGTCGGAGACGAGGCGGTACAGCACATATCCCATGGTAAACCATGCGACCCTGGAGAATACGTGCGAGGCCATGAGCACCCCGATCGCCGGTAGCCAGTCTTCGTGCAAAAATGTTCTGTCACGAATGCCGGGTGAATCAGGGGGGGGCGATACCCAGTTGGGAACCTGTTCGCCGAGACCGCCCGGTGCAGCCTGGCGCAGAAACTGCCACCAGACAAGCTTTGCAAAGGGCATACCGGAAATCCGCAGTGCACCCTGCATTGCCGTCAGGCCCGCAGCGATATAGTACAGGACATACACTTCCTGCTTGGTCAGCGTCGTCAGTGACCGGCGGGCCACCTCGGTAAACAGAATAATTGTCGTCCACTCTGCCGCCGGGCCCATGCTCTGTCCGGCCACCAGGCCCAGATAGATAGACCCTGGCATCATGACAAAGCCGATGAAAAGGGCGCCGATAACCGTTTTCCAGTTAAACCCGTCACGGTACTCATCGGGCTCCAGCATCAGGTCCCGGTATTCTTTCAGTTCCTCAATCTCACGCATTTGCGGGGCTTTTGCCATCGGATTTGCTCCACTTTTCAGGTTTCGTTCGCGGTCTCACGACAAAAAACGCGTCATAAGTCTACTACAGGCGCGCATTTCTCGCAAATCCCCGGGGAG
>JBKHJK010000231.1:0-4927 GCA_046538215.1 Armatimonadota bacterium | reverse complement strand
GCCACGGCCATTGTGGATTGCTGTCCCACAGCTTCATCGTTCGCACATCCATTCAGTCAATTGCGACGGATGCCAGAAGTGTGCACTATTTCGAGCCAACGGTGGGTTGAACCTTGTCATAAAAAAGACGAGGCCGTAATGGCCCCGTCGCAGGGAGGTAAGTGAATAAAAAAAGCCGGTTACTTGACATGCCCGTCCACAAATAACACGTGCGGCCCCTTTGGATGCCAGTCGTCCTCAAAATCACCCACGAGTGGACACTGCACCGGCTTCACGCCAAAGGGCAGGTCTCTGCGCTGCAGGGGCATCCCGATATTCAGCATCCCCTGGGCGTAATCGTAACTGGTGCCCTCCTGCTGCCACATATCATCTTTGTCGGACGGGCAGCGGAATATCTCACTGCTCTTGGTGTAGGGCATCAGCACATCCGCGATGCCTGGATCGCTCTGCTCGCTGGGCCGGTTATTTGCCAGTGGCAGAAAACCGTTTGCATCCTGCACGTACAACTCAATGGCTGTGCCGATCTGTTTGAGATTGGACATGCAGGTGGTTTCGCGCCCTTTTTCACGGGCGCTGTTAAACACAGGAAATAAAATTGCCGACAGCACGGCGATGATGGCGATGACAACCAGCATTTCGACGAGTGTAAAACCTATCCGCGTGGACTGTTTCTGCATTATCCAGGCTCCTTCAAATACCGGGATTGTCCTACCGCATGATCCGGGCTGCCTGCTGCATCAGCGGCATCAACTCCCGGCGCTTATCGGTGGGCAACTGCATGGTGTAATTCATAAACTTCGTCATTACTTTTTTGGCAACCGACGAAGAGCGGATCATTTCACGCTGCTCGCCGGTGAGCTCGTTGCTGCGTGACACAATCGTGTTGATAATCTCCTGGCGTCTTTCGGGCGGTTCGCTCCAGAAACGGTTCATCCCCATGCCCAGCAGCCCCTCAAGTCGCTCATCCACCTCCTGATTCGACAGCTCACGGGCGTGGCCGACCACGTACACGCGCGTCCAGTTGCACTCGAGCTGCTCGGCCATCGCGGCAATGATGTCATCCACCGAAGCATCCTGCAGATCGAGGCTCACCGTCCCGCTCAATGTGTCCGTATCCGCCAGCACGTAAAAGCCTGTTTTCAGGCTGAACTGCACGAGGGCGTCTTCGATCGCTGCATCCTGCACACAGACCGAGGCCGGATCGCGGTAGGCGGGGCTCATCAGCCGGATAAGGGGGTCATCAACCGAAATGCGGGAAAGAGGATCCCTGGAACCCCGGGCCCTCACCGCATAGCCTCCCAGTGGTGTTCCCTCAGGTGGGTTGATTTCATCATCAACTCGCTGCTTTACGGCCGCTTCCAGAGCTTCTTTGTCTTCCTCGGTCATCTGCTCAAACTGGGCTTTTCGGGCCAGGGCGACCTGCCTGCGGATTGTCGCGTGTTCGACGAGATCGCCGGGGTCATCGCCCTTATGCAAAGCGTACAAGCGGACCCACGAGCATCCGGTTTGCAGGGCGGCCTCGTGCACAGCCGTCTCAACGTCGGTGTCCTGCAGATCCAGCGTGACAGGCGCCTCAGGATCCTGAATCAGCACGATCTCCGCCCCGCATTCGTTGCTGATAGACTCCAGCACCTGCGAAAGCTGTGCCTCGGCCGCCGATACCGTGACACTCCAGTCAACGGTTTGAGCGTACGTGGGCACGGCAAGGATGAGACACACAATGACTATCATTACGCCCATGTATCGTTCCATGATGTCCGCTCCCCGGAAAAATTGCTGCATGGCCATGTATGAAACAGTTTGACGCCGGCACAGCAATTTCCTGCCGGTAAATAACGATAGGCCAGTTCAAACTTCTTTTCTCTATATACGAACGGGACAGGCTCAAGGTTTCAGTATATTGTGTTTTTCCCACGCTCCGTATCTATGACACCGAGGGAAAAGAGCGTTCCCGGTTGCCGGGCTCTGTACGTGACTGGTTTGTGTTATTGCTGCACAACCCGGGCGGTGTCGCGGGCGATCATCAGCTCTTCGTCGGTGGGGATGACGTAGATGCGCACGTCGCTGTCGTCGGTGGCGATATCTTCACCTTCGGGCAGCTTGCGCACGGCCTCGTTTTTCGCGACGTCCTCTTTGATACCCATTAACTCCAGGCCCTCAAGAGACTTGGCGCGTATGAGGGGTTCATTTTCGCCGATTCCGGCCGTGAAGACAATGGCGTGGAGGCCCTCCAGCACAGCGGCATAGGCACCAATGTATTTGCGGACACGGTAGCAGAAGAGGTCCAGGGCGGCCTGCGCACGGGCGTTACCCTCCCGGGCCGCCGCCTTTACGTCCCGCATGTCGCTGCTGACTCCCGAGACGCCCAGGAGTCCGGACTCCTTGTTGAGTATCCGGTCGAGTTCAGTGGTGTCCAGGTCGAGTTTCTCCATCAGGAAATAGACAATCGCCGGGTCGAGATCCCCGCAGCGCGTCCCCATCAAAAGCCCTTCAAGCGGGGTAAAGCCGAGGGTTGTATCAATGCTTGAGCCGCCGTCAACCGCGGCCATGGAGCAGCCGTTGCCCAGGTGGCAGGTGATGATTTTTTGGTCCCCGGGCGGGATGCCGTGGTCCTCCTGAAGGCGGCGTGTGGCCACCTGTGTCACGTACCGGTGAGAGGTGCCGTGGAAACCATACCGGCGCACCCCGTGCTCCTCATATATTTCATAGGGCAGGCCGTACAGATACGCCCGGGGCTGGAGGGTCTGGTGGAAGGCGGTATCGAACACCGCGACCTGTGGCACGCCCGGCAGACGCTTCTGGCAGGCACGGATCCCGGTGAGGTTCGGGGGGTTGTGCAGTGGCGCGAGCTCTGAAAATTCGTCAATGGCCGCGATGACCTCGTCGTCAATCAACACTGATTCTGTAAACTTTTCACCGCCGTGGACGACGCGATGTCCCACCGCCTCGATAGCGTCAAGACTGTCAATGACCCCGACCTCATCATCGGCGAGAATGTCCAGGACTGCGCCCAGTGCCACTTCGTGGTCCGGCATGGGCATTTCTCTGACGATCTCGTCGGCGTCTGCCGCTTCGTGTTCCAGCACTGCCTCATCGCCGCCGTTGACCCCTACACGCTCGGCAAGACCACCGGCGAGGGGCTGTTCGGCGTCAGTGTCGAAAAGTTCGTATTTCAGCGATGAGCTTCCACAATTTACAACCAGTACGATCACTGTCATCAATCTCCTGTCATGTCATGAAGAGAGCCGGCATCCATGGAAAGGTACGGATCCCGGCCCACACGTGAAAATGTATTTGGCCAATCCGTGTAAAGAGAACGCTCTGTTCGTGCGTGTTCGAAAAAGAAGGCGTGCGGCTGCAGGTGACGCTGGCTACTGCTACGGCTCGTCCACATCCTCCAGAGGGCTTCTGCGCCGCTCGGGAGGAGCAGGCCCCTGAGAGCCCAGAGCCTTTTTGGTCTTATCAATGGTAGCGCTGATACGGCCCACGTAGTTCTCCAGGCGTTCGACGACGCCCCGCGCCCACTGGTTGGCGTCGGCGCGAATAGCTTCAGCGTCCACACGGGCCTCCTCGCGGATTCTTTCGGCCTCCGCTTCGGCCTGTTTTGTGAGCTCATCGTTTGAGATCAGCCGCTGGGCCTGCTCGCGGGCGGAATCGGTGATCTGCTGAGCCTCCCGGTGGGCCTCTTCGATAATCTTTTCCCGCTGCTTGGTAACCTGCGTGGCCGTGGTCATCTCTTCAGGCAGGCTCGTCCGCAGCTTGTGCAGCATGTCGTAGAACTCGTCAACATCCAGCACCGTTTTCTTGACAAGGAAGAGCTTCGTGTACCAGCGCTGCTCGCCACGTTCGCCCATTTCTTCGAGCTCGTTCAGAAGCTGCAGGATCTCCATGTGCAGCCCTCCCTACCCTCTGTCAGTCCGCGCTGTTTTGGTGACCGCCTGAGTATTTCTGCTGCAATCGTTCTGCCACATTGGGCGGCAGGTATGTTGACATGTCGGCCCCCAACTGCGCCGCCCAACGGATCATACTGGAACGAATATGTGAAAATTGCGGCGACGCCAGGAGAAATACGGTCTGTATTCCCGGCGCCAGGCTGGAATTGATCTGCGCCATCTGCTGTTCGTGGGGAAGATCCTCCGACCCCCGCAGGCCCTTGACAATCGCCACGGCGTCACGGGACTGGCAGTATTTCACCAAAAGCCCGTCAAAGGCCTCGACCGACACACCTGCAAGGTCGTCACAGGCCGCTGCGGCCATCTCCACCCGCTCATCAACGCTGAACACGTGGTCTTTCTGAGCATCCCGGGCAACCGCCACGATGACCTCGTCGAACAATGCGGACGCCCGCTCGATGATGTCGAGATGTCCACGCGTAAACGGGTCAAAGCTTCCGGGACAGATGGCGCGTCGGTGGCTCATGATGAATGTCCTTCTTCGGCGGTGCGACCCGGCGATTATTGCAGCTTCTGCCGAACCATCGGGCGCGTGCGGCCGCCGCATTGATGCATTTCGGACATACTCCGCCAATCAGGCATTGTCATACCATACCATGACTGTCTCGCCAACCTCCTGGCGGTGTATGACACGCGGCACGTCACTCTCCGGCTCGTTGCGCACGCTGCATTCGAGCACAAAAAGCGCACCATCACTCACAGCCAGCCGCGCAACGGCTTCAAGCAGCGCCGTATGGTCGGTTTCGTACGGTGGGTCTGCAAATACTATATCAAAAGGGCCACGCTTTTGCCACACCTCTTTCACAGATGTGGGCAATTCTCGCTGAATAACCACCGCACGGTCGGTCAATCCGGTGTGCTCGAGGTTCGCCGTGATGGCCTGGATGCAGCGGTGTGACCTGTCAACGAAGGTGGCGAACTCCGCGCCCCGGCTCAAAGCCTCAATGCCCACCGATCCGCTGCCAGCATACAGG
>JBKHJK010000230.1:0-4928 GCA_046538215.1 Armatimonadota bacterium | reverse complement strand
ACACCGTTCCGGGAGCACATCCTCTTTCGGCCTGCGACTGCCACCGTGCAGGCGCTCGCAACATGCACTCTCATCCGTTGTGGGATACCGGTATCTCGGCGGGATCAATAAGCCCACAGTCGGCGAGAAGCTCCTCAATCGCCCCCCGGAAGGGATTATCATCAGAAAGCTCGGTCAACGGTCGGCCCAGAGCATCCAGGGTTCGCAGGTTTTCGTCTTCGGGAAGCCGGATCGAGAATTCCAGCCCCAGATCCTCTGCGGCCTCGGCCAGAGCATCCGGAATGTCGCCACGAACGCGATTCAGCACAACCCGGATGTCCGCCGCGGAGGTTCTGACCTCCTCCAGCAGATCAATAGCGCGTCTGCACGTTTGCATCCCCCGCACCGAAGGGTCGGTTACAGCCAGCAGGAGATCCACATCTCCGGTGGTACGGCGGCTCAGGTGCTCCAGTCCCGCCTCACAATCCACCACAACAATACTGTATCTTCTTGCCAGTTTCCCCAGAACATCCCGCAGGATTTCATTGGCGAAGCAGTAGCAGCCGGGTCCCTCCGGACGCCCCATGGCGATGAGATCAAATCCTGAAGCTTCCACAATAGACATCTGGATACGATAGTCCAGAAACTCGGGCTTTGTCATGCCCGCAGTTTCCTGTTCGTCACCGTCCACGACATTCTCGCGTATGCCGCCGACAGTCTGCTCAGCGTGAACTCCCAGCGCGGCGTCAAGGTTCAAGTTTGGGTCAGCATCCACCGCCAGCAGGGGCTTCTGCCCGGCCCTGACGAGTGTGTCAACAGCCAGAGCTGTCACAGCGGTTTTGCCAACGCCTCCCTTGCCGGTGACCGCGATCATCTTGCTCATGCAATCATCCCATCCCGTAAAACTCTCAAAACACTCGATAGAGTGCCGGTCGCTTTTCTCTATTGCTTCGGTTGATCCAGCTCGGATTGAAGCGTCTGAACGATCTCGCCGATCTCCGCCCGGAACTGCTCGCCTGCGGGTCCTTCGAAGACGCCCTCGGGTTGCAAACGGTCGTGATACGAGATTTTACCAACGACCGGCAGCGGCGCAACGCCCTGTTCGATCTTTTGGACATCTGCGGCGTCGCGGACCCTGTTGGCTATTACCACAACCGGATCCAGGCGAAGATCCTCGGCCAGCTTATGCATGCGTCGAACACTTCGCATTCCGGGAGCCGTGGGATCTGTCACCACCACAAGGCCGTTCATGGCGCCTGCGGTTCCCCGGCCCAGGTGTTCGAGGCCTGCCACCATATCCACGACGATGTCGGCGTCCTCGTCCACCAGTTCCCGCAGGATTGTCTTGAGCGTGGCGTTTTCAGGGCACATGCAGCCTGTCCCGCCCTCGGTAACTGTCCCCATGGTCATAAGCGTGATCCCGCCGCGCCGCACGCTGTAGTCCTCAATGATGTCGGCCACAGGCGGTGACAGGGCAAAGACGCTCCCATTGCCGCCGCCTGTCGCCCGGTCTGCGAGCATGTCGCGCATCGCCGACAGCGGCTGGATCGCATCCACCACATCTTCGGGCCATCCCAGAGCATATCCGAGCGTGGTGTTGGGGTCTGCGTCCACGGCCCACACATCCCGGCCCCGGTCGGAAAGCCACAGGCTGATACCTGCAGAAATCGTGCTTTTGCCGACGCCGCCTTTTCCGCCAATTGCAATCTTCAAATCAACATGTGCCTCCGAGGTTACGGTGCATTTTTGATCACGGAATCGCCCCGGGCGCGGCGCAGGGCGTTTCGAAATGCGCGCTTGAGAATATCAAGTGAAAGATGCATGAGCGTGTCGCCCCGCTCCGGCACCAGCACCATGCTGGCCATACACGGGCGCCCGTGATGGAGCACTTTGACCTGCTCAATAACCTCATCCAGAGGTGTGTCGGGCAGCTTTTTGGCGACCCATTCGGTAAGGCCGCACGGTGCTGAACGGTGACAATCCACCGATGTGACGATACCATCTTCGGCGTGAATATCCACGCGCGGTCGTCCCACTGCATACTGGTCGCAAAACGCGGCAACCATTTCACCACGGGGTGTCAGCGCACAAAAAGGCGTGGGCACGGCACATTCGACCCCTACCTCAGCACAGAGACGTTCGAGCTGTCTCTGCAGTCCCGGGCGCACCCACTGTGGGTCTTCAACCGGCACAATCAGCGCGCCGCAGCCGCTGTCGGCCAGAATCTCGGGCAAAGCACGCAGGATCCCTCCGGGGACGGCGATGGCAATAAGGACGTCGCACTCCCCGAGGCTGTCAGGCAGCAGTGCGGAGGGGTCGTCCATGGCGGCCTCATCATCCGCCTCTATTTCGAAATCTTCCACAGGTGCGCCCTGTTTCTTGAGATACCCCCTGACAAAGCGAGGGTAATGCCCTCCGGTATGTAGAATCTGGACCCTCATATCCGGCATCGGTTTCGCCCGCACTTTCGGCCGGAATTGGGCGGGCTTTCTGCAGTTGTCTTATCCACGAGCCATGTATGCCTGCACAAAATCGTCACAATACACTTCCTTGTTCAGAAGCACCTCGGCCGCGATCATCGCTTCCATCATCTCTGTGTCGTAGGCGTCCATAATGGCAGCATCGAGCCCGTACGCCAGAGCCATTACCAAAAACGTCCGGTTGAGCAGGCTCCGCTGTGTGGCGCCCTGAGACACGTTCGACAGACCGATGACGGTTTTTGGGGGTGGATCAGAAAGGCTGGACACCATCCCGATGGCCCTGCAGACCTCCGTGGGCACCTGTGGCAGTGCGTTGACGGGAAGAATCACGGGGTCAATAAAGAGCCGGTCGGTGGGGATGCCATGTTCCATACAGCCGGCGAGCAAATGCATGCCGATTTCCAGACGACCGTCGGCGTCTCGAGGCACACCGTCCTCGTTGATGCACAGGCCGATAATTTGACAGTCGTACTCCGCGGCCAGCGGCAGCATCTCCTCCATCTTCGCCGGCACTCCGGTGGTGGAGTTGATGATGATGTTTTCAGAACATGCATTCAGCCCGGCACGGGTGACAGGCGGCTTGGTGCTGTCGATACTCAACGGAGCATCGGTCACCTCGCGGATGGTCTCAACAAGCCACGCCATCGCTGTTTCCTCGTCGGCAGAGGCAGGCCCGACGTTGACATCCAGCACATCGGCGCCGGCTTCGAGCTGTTTGCGTGCCACATCCTGGATAACGTCTGCGTCCTGTTCCGCGATAGCGTGCCCTACTTCATCAAACATACCGTTGATGCGTTCACCAATGACGAGCATAAAATGCCCTCCTCATTTATGCGACAGGGCTTATTCCGAGGCGACCGCGGCCTCGGCCACGTTGCCGGCCGGGTTCCCGGTCATTTCATCAACCAGCCAGCGGGTTTGATCCATCGCTTCGGGGTGCCAGAAGATAAGCATATCTGTGCCTGACAGCAGGAACAGCTCGGCTGTGGCGACTTCCCAGATGATGCCACGACGTTCGAGGGGACCCCACTCTTCCTCTTCCATCCATGCCTCTTTGGTTTTCCACGCTTCAGATCCGACGATTGACAGCATGGGCATTCCCAGCATCTTATCGCCGCCAAGAGCCGCAATGCGGGTGCGTTCCAGAATGGAGTATGCGTATTCGACACCGTATCCGACGGCGCCCGTGACCTGGTACATCACGATGCGGTCCTCGGGAACCCCCTGCTCGGACAGCAGAATGTTCACCTGCTTCTGGATGCTGATGTCGAGGGGAGCCTCGCCGATGACGAGATGTCCGTCGGCCAGGGCCGCCGCCGCAATCGTCCGGTAATTGTCTTCCTCAGCGCTTCCCAGCAGACACCGTTCGCCTGCTGCGGCCTGGCTGCATACCGGCATCACTTCATTATCCTTATCGTAATCACCGCAGCCCCAGATGATCAGGGGGACGCCGACAGCCTCAAGAACGCTGCGTACGGTCTCTGCGCACTCGTCGGGTGATGCATCCTGCCGGGTGGGTTCAGCGCTTTCCAGTTTCAGGCAGATGAGATCGGCGCCGAATTCCTCCACGCACTTTGCCGCCCAGTCCGCAGGATCTCCCAGCACATCACCAAACGGCTCAACAAGTGGGTCCGGCCAGTCGTCCGGTTCAACATCCAGAACCTCCATGGCCATGGCCGGCTGTCCTGTCTCGCCCTCAAAATCGAGGAACGGCAGGGTCGTGGAGCCGCCGATCGTCACTGTGCTTGTCCGAGTCCCCCCGTTATCTGATGTCGCCCCCAGGGTCACGGTGCTCACTGAATGGGACCAGTCTTTGGTCGGTATTTCGAACGACATGTACTGACACCTACCCTCCGTAGAAAGTGCCGACGTATCCTGTTGTCCGGCAACCTGTTGTCTTCTATTCGCCGATACTATTGACTACTGACGGGAAACGTTCCATGTCCGTGTGCGGCATCATCTGAGCGGACACAAACTCTTCCATAAAATCGTTGGAGCTGCTGAGGTCCACATAGGTTGCAGCCCCGGCAACCTCTTTGACCTTCTCCCTGGCTTCTGATGACAGCAGCGCGATATACGCACCCATCAGCGCGGTATTTCCTGCGACGTTCACCCGGTCTGCGGGCATGTCGGGCAACAGTCCGATCTTCACGGCCGCTTCAATATCGAGGTGCTCCCCAAAGGCCCCGGCCAAATACAGGTGCTCTATCATCTCGGTGCCCAGGCCAAGCTGGTTGAGAAGCGTCACCACCCCGGCATAGACGGCCGCTTTTGCGCGAATGAGATTATCAATTTCTGACTGCCGGAGCGCGATATCGTTATCGGTGCCACTGTTATCAGCCCATACGAGAACAAATTCCAGATTCTCATCCACGGTCCGGACGCGGTCGGACGGCGATTCGGAATTGATGTTACCCGCGCGGTCTATCACCCCGGCTTCCACGAGGCTGGCGAGAGTCTCAACAAAAC
>JBKHJK010000229.1:0-4948 GCA_046538215.1 Armatimonadota bacterium | reverse complement strand
CCCCTCGACCGCCGCCTTCCAGTATTCATCCGCCGGCATCTCCACCCAGTCTGGGTGAGGATGGTGTGGTGAATACTCCACCTCGTGTGCCGACACTACCGCTCCGTCGCCGCTGATGAGGGCGGTCTTGAGGGCGGTTGTGCCGATATCGAAAGTCAGGTAAAAAGCCATATCAGCTCGTGTAGCCGAACTCCTCCTCGACCTCCGCGATGGCCTCCTCGATGATGTCCATGCCTTTGGCGGCGACCTCCTCCTGCATGATAATGGGAGGGGACATGCGGAGGATATGACCGGCGGGCACCCAGGCGAGGCCCTTCTGGAAGGCGCGCTGGTAGACCAGTGTCCCGGCCTCCTCGAACGGCTCCTTGGTCTCGGGGTCCTTCACCAGCTCCACACCCATGAGGCATCCTTTGCCACGGACGTCACCGACGATGGGGTGGCGATCTTTCATCTCCTGCATGCGGGCGGTGAAGAACTCCTCCAGTTCCACGGCGTGATCCAGCAGCCCCTCCTCTTCGATCGTCTCAATGCACGCCAGCGCCGCCGCACAGGCCATCGGGTTGCCACCATAGCTTGTGGAGGCGGAGATGGTCTTCACGGTCTCTTTGTACTTTTCAGACACCATCATCCCGGTGACAGGAAAGCCGTTGCCGAAGCCCTTGCCGATGGTGACGACATCCGGGCGCGTGTCGTAATGCTCCATGGCGAAGTATTTGCCGGTGCGTCCCATGCTTGTGAGGACCTCATCGGCCATCAGCAGCATGTCGCGCTCGTCGCAGAAATTCCGCAGCTTCGGGAAGAAGTCATCCGGCGGAAACACCGAGCCCGCCCAGCCCTGGATCGGCTCCAGCACGATGGCGGCGACGTTGTGGGCGGTGGCGTTCTCGATAAACTCATCGTAAAAGTCGAGATACGCGTCGGTGTCAATCTCCCCGTTGCTTTTCTTGAACATGGGCCGATAGGGGACGGGCCGGGGGACGAGATAGAAGCCGGGCGGGCGCGAGGGGCCGTAGATTTCGGGCTTCATCTTCGCCAGCCCCACGGCGTGTCCGGTTTTTCCATGAAAGTCCATGAAGCAGGAAAGAAACTCGTGTTTGCCAGTGGCCGCCCGGCATACCCGCAATCCCGCTTCCACCGCCGTCGTCCCGCTGTCGTAAAACTGCACGCCCGTCAGATCCCAGGGCTGAATATCGGCGAGCTTCTCGAGAAGCTCCACCTTGATGGGTGTATTGAAGTCATGGCAGTTCATCAGTGTTTTCGCCGCATCCGCCACCGCTTCGCTCACCTTCGGGTGGCAGTGGCCGAGGGTGGTGACGTAAATGCCGCTGGAGAAGTCAATGTATTTGTTGCCGTCAACATCCGTCAGCGTCACACCCCGGCCTTCTTTGAACACGACGGGAAAAAGTCGCACCTGGCTTGAGTATCCCACCATGTACGACATCCCGCGCTCGTTCATGGACTGTGATTGCGGCCCGGGGATGGCTGTCTGCAAGTGTGGCACGCCGTCGGCGTCAATATTGGCCCAGTAATCGTCCGAAAGAGGCATGGCTGTCCCTCCGGTCCTGTGATGATCGTATTGTCAGTCACTTTATAGCACCGCACCGATGTGTCGTCAAACAGACCAGGGAGGAGGTTGGATGATCATGGAGAAGGTGTGACCGACAGATCGAATCATTCGAGGGGGTGCGCTGATGGCACATCGTGAGAATATCGAGCTGCAGGGACCGCCGCGTGTGCACGCGCTGGGTGACGTGCACCGACAGCTTGCAGAGTGGGATCTGAAAATGCCAGATGTAGAGCCGCTCGTGCTCGATTTCGGCCTGGACGATTTTGTCAACACTGGTGAAGTCGAATTCTGGGTGGCGAACGAAACCGAACACGGATACTGCGGGAAGTTCCTGTTTGTCTTCGATGACCAGACCTGTCCGTACCACCACCACAGGGTGAAACACGAGACGTTTTTTGTGGTGAAGGGTGAGGTGCGCATGATCATCGAGGACGAGGAGCGAGATCTACAAGAGGGCGCCACTGTCGTCATGCCCCCGAATACGGCCCATGCGTTCACAGGCCTCGGCCCGGCGCTGATCCTGGAGGTATCCATGCCGTCGGTCCCCGGTGACAGCTATTTCCGCAACAAAGAGATTGGTGACGACGGCGTGATCTGAGGCAGGTCACGCAGGGGCATCCAAAAGACGGCGAATCTGTGCAGGAATTAACTCCGTTTTAACAGGACCGCAATTCGTTCTTAATACCCGGCGGCTATGCTATAAGTGGTTGAAAACAAAGAGGCCGACACAGTGTGATTAGGTCTCAAAAATAACAGGGGCCGCCGGGATGAAATACACTCTCAAAAACATCGCTTATAGCCCCGTGACAGCGGATATATCCTCCGCCACGTTCGACCGCCAGGAATTCGGTCATTGGCGGCCGTGCGATATGTTTGCTGCTGCTTGCTTCAACCACCACACTGTGCATCATCGCCGAGCGTCTCCGGTCATCTTCCATCACAAAAACCCGCTCAGGTTCCGAACCGTTCACGTTGAACACCGGCTCGCCATCACTCCCTTTGGCCGCACGTTCTCACGTACTTTCACCAGCCACCGCCCCGTTCACCACTGCTTCGCATCCACCTCCACGCACTTGCACAGGGCCAAAGCCATGCAGGCATGCACCGGATGATCACAGGCCGGTTCCCTATCGGCCGGTGGTCGGTGCAGATGCACACGCACAGGGCATCCGAGAGGGTGCCCTGTGCAATTTTGGCGGCCATACGGGTGCATTCGCCGACCTGCAGAAGCCGTCAGAAGTTGAAATATGCTCCTGTTTCACCGCAGCGCGTGTTTTGGAGACCACCTGGCGTCAGCAGGCCCTGAGCATACGTGGGGCTTGCGCTTGTCAAATACTATCGGTTATAGTGAACTTCCATTTGTTGGCGCACGTCCAACCATGGAATATCTAAAAGAAGCACGCCTGGAGGCATTGGAGTATGCGGAACAGACGCCTGTTTCTATTTGGTGCAGTTGTCGCCGTCATTTTATGCTGGTGCGCGGCAAGTCTCGCTCAAACGCAAACGGTCATAGAGGACGATTTTGAGACTGGGCAGCTCGATCAGGCGGTCTGGGAGAACCAAATCGCCGCCGGGCTTGAAGAAAATGAGTTTATGGCAGGCACCGGCCAGACGGTCAGGGTCGAAAACGGGCGTCTCCGCATCCACCATGAAGTTGATGACCGGGGTGGAGCGGTGGTGACGAAGCCGATACAGCCGGTGGACGGGAAAGTTCTGTTTATCGCCAAGCGCACCTACCTCGCCCCGGCTGATGAGGCATTTATTGGACAGACAGCAATTCTTACACCTGCCGGCAAGCGCGTCAACGGCGTAGCCTACTGGCATGTCAGTCCTCCCGGTGCAGGCGATCCGGTGGATGCGTTCATCGTGGGCATGAAGGCCCGATACACCCAGGAGCCGCACATGACCCCGGTCTGGAACGCCTGGTTTGACGAAATCATCATCTGGGATCCCGCCAGCGAGACGCTTACCTACAATACAAACGGCAATACGCTAATCAGTGCCTGCTCGTACGGCCTGCGCAACGCCGCCTTCCGCGTCGGGTTTTCCGCCTTTGGAATGACTTCCGGGCACGAGCAGCAGATTGACGAAGTTAAGATGTTCTGGGCGGACGCAGAAAAGGCCAGGCAACTGGCTGCCCGGCCTTCTGCAGTGTTTGAACTCATGACGGACGACCGGCAGACGGCCGGTGGCCTTACCATCCCCGCTCTTGATTGGCCGGTGCCACCGGGCGCAGGTGCCCCCACGAATCGTCCCGACAGGCCTGTAGAGGTACAGATATGCAGCAGCCCCTTCGATGTCTTCAGCCCCGCGGGACTGGTACGACCCGTTCCCTACGGAACGTTCTCGCTTGTGGCCCGCTACGAACACGGACAACTGCAGAATCCGCAAACAGTGACGGTTCAGTGGACACACAACGGCCAGGTTGTCAGTACCGAAGAGATGCAGATGACCAACGACAGCCCGCACCTGGACAGCGCGGTATCGGCCGGCGGTGGCTTTCTGCCGCCGGGAGACTACGTTGTCTGCTACCAGCAGGGAACCGACAGGCTCGCACAGGGAGCGATAAGCATCCAGCAGCCTCAGCCGCTTGGTGGCGATACGCAGACCGTGTACCAGAATGCGCTGACTGAAGTGCAGAAGGCGGCAAACGCCATTGACGAGGGAGATGCCGCTGCTGCCAAAGGATATGCAGAGCCCGTTGTGCCGATTCTGGCCTCGGTGTATTACAACACCCAGAGCCTGAATGCCCTGTCCATGTATCAGATTGCCAGGTCTATCGTGGCGATTGGGGAGATGGAGGCATCCGCCGCAGATGGTGACACAGATCTGAGCGCCGAATGGGCCCTGCGAGCCTATATGCACGCCAGACTCGCGCAGGTGGCGGCAGAGGACGAAAACATCAAGGCCGCCGCAGCGTTTATCGTCACCACACTGGAAACACAACTGCCCGAACTCAAACAGGCATTCTAACGAAAACCCGTTGTACACGTATGAAGGCTTACTGGAGGTGACCGTCGTGAAGAAGTTGCCGGGACGTATCAGTTTTATTATAGCGATGATTGTTGTGGTGTGCGCGATCCAGCCGGTGTTTGCCCTCAGTCCCGAGGACGAACAGCGCAAGCAGAAGGTGGAGCAGTTGCTGCAGGACGCGCAGGTGGAGTGGGAAAAGCCGATCCCGAATACCACCACACAGCAGCCGACGAACCCGAAAGCCACGGTGCTGTCAAAGACAGTGGCGGCGGCGAATGAGGCCAATCGGATCAGCGATCCGCGCACGAGGGTCACCCTGCTTCTGCAGACGGCCAATGCGCAGACATCCTACACAAGCATATTCGCCTATGTCGGCAAGACCCAGTTTATTGATGAGGCGTTCAGGAC
>JBKHJK010000228.1:0-4956 GCA_046538215.1 Armatimonadota bacterium | reverse complement strand
GGTCATATCCATGGCGTCATGGATGTGTATGGGTGGCGGCGTGCCTGTGCTTATCGCTTCGACGAAGTCCATGATCTCAAAATAGTCCCCGCCACCGTGTCCGGCCTTGAGCGCGGCTTCTGGAGGGTTTTTCCATATCTCGGGCATGAACTGCGCTTCGAGCTCCGACAGCGGATGCCACTCTGGATCGTCTCCGTGCAGCTCTCGCAGCCATATCTTCGGCTCATCGTCCAGGCCCCTGTCGGCCTCATACACACCGGCAGTGCCCTGGAGCGAATAATATGTCATGTTGTGGGGACGATCCGAGAGCATATCCACGCGGATCTTCACCAGCCCCCCGCCAGACATACGGCACAGCATGAGGATGCTGTCCTCGTTTTCGTATTGATCCCCGCGCGGGTCGGTATAGTGATGGCCGCTGCCCGCACAGCACACACTGACGACGCGGTCATCCATCCACTGCAGCACGGGTCCGAGGCTGTGGGTTGGGTAGGTCACGCCATTGATGCCGGTCTGCCATTTGCGACGCCACGGGGTGATTTCGTTCAGCTCTTTGAGCTCGTGGAGGTACTCGCCCTCACCAAAGTACATCTCGCCAAACAGCCCCCGACGCGCCAGTTCGCGCACCAGCACGTTCGGCTTCATATATGTGTAATTCTCCGCCATCATGTACGTCGCATCGCTGTCGGCACAGGCCTGCACCAGCTCACGGGCCTCCTGCATATTCACAGCAGCGGGGACCTCCGACAGCACATGAACCCCGTGGTTTAGTGCCATTATTGACTGAGGGGCGTGCAGCGGCATGGGCGTGCCGATGAGGACGATGTCAACACCGCCCTCCTCCAGCATCCGCTCGTAGTCAGTAAAGAGGCGCTTCCCGGGGATATCCATCTGACTGCCCCGCTCCTGGAGGCCTTCTTCATCAATATCGCACAGGGCGTGCAGCATTGTCTGTGGATGCAGGTTGAAGGTATTGAGGAACGAGCCTCCACGGCCTGCACATCCCACCACACCGATTCTGAGCGTGTCCATGTTTGTCATCCTCCTGCGGTTATTCGTGTTTCGGCGAGCGGCTTTGGGCGCCCGTATGTATTGCATCGAGCAGGGCATGGGTCATTTCTTTGCTTCCACGACGCGGCCTTCACCCAAAAGAAAAAGACGCCCCACCGGGAGCGTCTTTGGTGTGCCGTCTGTGGCAACGGCCTACTTCCGTGGCGGCCAGTCGCCGCCCTCGGACTGCTTGGCAGCAAACCATACATCTCCATCTATGGCCGCCAGAGGGGCGGTGCGGCCAGAATTGTAATTAAACGGATAGCTGTTGCCGGGCGAGAACTTGGAATGGCCGTCACAGTACAGGATGTTCTTGCCGTTGTTATGGAACATTTCCTCGCTCGACGCCGGGCTGCCGTCGCTTTTGTGGCCGTGAGTCTCCCACACATTCTGCCCCAGACAGTCACCCCACGCCCCGGGAGGATTGGCACCTTTTTCATAAATGAAGACGGTACGCGTGGGGGCGGGCATGAGATCGCGATAGCACCCCTTCATGGCCTGCCACGTATTGTCCAAAACGTCGCCGCTCACTGGCACCTGGGTGTAGTGCGCGATCGCGTAGGCCCTCGCCGAGCCGCCGCCCTCATTGGGATTGGACGGGCAGATAAAGACCTGTGAGGTATCCAGATACGCCATCAGTTGGGCATCCCAGGTCAAAAATCCAGAATTATCGGGGTTCGAAGGCGCAGACCCGGGATTGTTGTGAACGAGGCACCACGTCGGCATGAAGCCGCCGCTGTCTTCGATGTAGAGGTTCAGCGCCTTGCCAATTTGCTGCATGTTGTTCATGCAGGCGATCTGGCGGCTCTTCTCACGCGCGCTGCTGAAAACGGGGAATAAAATGGCGGAAAGAACAGCAATGATTCCGATAACTGTCAAAAGTTCTACGAGAGTGAAACCCCTGCAGTAATTTCGTGCGTACATCCAATACACCCCTCCAGGCTGCGGTTGACCAAGCGATATCAATCTATCAGGGAGGCCAGTCTCCAGATGGAGCCGGTTGCGCGTACTCGCAGTCTCCGGGCTCTGCACCATCCCTGTGCTGGGCGACAAAATGCCCACTGTTTTTATTATACCACTTAACGTGGCCGTCTAAAAACAAGAAATTCTTTCCGTTGAAATGAAAATACCGGTCGTCAGGCGTTTTGCTCGTTGACTGGTGGAAGTTCTCCATGGCCGCGTCTTCCCACGCACCGGGTGGATACGCACCTTTTTCAGCCAGGATCACTGTCTCGACGACATTCGGGATCCGCCCAATTTCCACACCGCTGACATACCGCGGCATCGAATACGACCGGTTACTCCGCCCGTAGGGATTCTCGGGACAAAAGAGTATCTGTTGGTTCTCCATGTAGGGCATGATCTGTTCGTCCCACGCGCCCACGGGTCCCGGTCTGCGTCCGGTGCCATCCGGATTACCCCCGGCGAGACTCCATCGGGGGAGCATCTCATCGTAATCATCGGCGTACATCTTCACCGCCAGACCGAGTTGGTGCATGTTGGATTCACAGGCGGTCCGCCGGGCTTTTGACCGCGCTCGGGAGAACACCGGCATCAGCATCGAGGCGAGGATGGAGATGATGGCGATGACCACCAGAAGCTCGATGAGCGTAAAACCATGACAGCGCCGTGTAAGGAACTTACTCACCCCGTTTCATCCCGGCACCGACCGCTCGCAGAGGCGAGTGCAGATACGTGCGACCCGATGTGGTTTTTCGGCCTCGCCTTCGGCCGTCAGTACCAACGCAGACGCATCTAGCACTGCAATTATTCCCGATCTGACATATCTTAATCAAAAAAGGCATGCAGCCTGCCGGCCACATGCCTATCTCTGTTTCTGCCAGACAAACAGTTACCTTCAAGTTTGCCGGATGCTGGAGTCGGTAATCTTACTCCTCGTCCTCATCCACGACGACCTCGTCCACGTTCTCGGCGACAACCTGCTGCTCTTCAGGCTCTTCCTCCTCGTCGCCCATGGAACCGACGTCGAGGTCAATGTCGGCACGGTTTTCGATGCGTTCGACGGCACCGTCACGGATATGGACGACACGGTCGGAGACGTTAATCATCTTCAGGTCGTGTGTGGCGGAGATGACGGTGGTGCCGCTGCGGTCGTTGAGCTCCTTGAGCAGCTCAATGATTTCCTTGCCGGTCTGCAGGTCAAGGTTCCCGGTCGGCTCGTCGGCCAGGACAATCGCCGGGCCGTTGGCGAGTGAGCGGGCCACAGCAACACGCTGCTGCTGGCCGCCGGACAGCTCCATGGGCTTGTGATGCAGGCGGTCTCCGAGACCGACCATCTCCAGGAGCATGGCACCGCGGTCAAGCATCTCGTCGGAGCTCATGCCAGCGAAAATCATGGGCAACGTTACGTTCTCAAGAGCTGTCATAACCGGGATCAGGTTGAATGTCTGGAAGATATACCCGATTTTCCGGCACCGCAGCCAGGCGAGCTCAAACGCGTCAAGCTGGGCCATGTCAACTTCCTCGATAAAGCAGGTGCCGTCGGTCGGTTTGTCAAGGCCACCCACCATGTTAAAGAGAGTTGACTTTCCAGATCCGGACGGGCCCATGATGGAAAGATACTCGCCCCGCCTGATATCAAGATCAACACCGCGAAGGGCGGGGACCTTTACTTCGCCCATGATGTAGATCTTCGTCAGCCCTTTGGTGCGGACGATGAACTCGTGAGTGGTCACCGCGTCATCGCCGAGCGCATCTTCAAACTTCTTGCCCGTGCTGCTGCCCATCTCGCTCATGACGTCGCTCATGTCGCGGCCGCAATTTGGGCAAACCGTTACTAAACCTTCGGTTTCAATGGTTTCGCCACAATCAGGGCACTCAATTTTAGCCATTTTTTCCACTCCTAATGCGGGACGCAGTAATGCTTAGATTTCAGTTTGCAGTGCGGCTGCCGGGGCCATTCGAGCGGCTCGAACGGCCGGTGCGACGGCGGCTGCCAGGGATATGACGATTCCGATTGCCAGACCGATGACCAGATAAATCAGCATCTGTCCCCAATCCATCTTTGCCGTGATGGACGCGCCCTCTTTGATTATGTACACCACCAGCATGATCAGGTGGCCGACGATAGCACCCACCAATGACCCCAAAAAGCCCAGCACGGCGGTCTCAATGAGAAACAGTCGGACGATAAACTCATCGAGCGCCCCGAGACATTTCATCGTACCGATTTCCTGGAACCGCTCTGTGACAGACATCAACATGGAGTTTGTAATGCCCACGCCACAGACGAGCAGTGACATAATCACCAGCCATGTCTGTCGCGCCTCGGACTGGGCCTGTTCCCGTGCGGTTTCTGCCTCGGATTCGTCGGCGAGTGCATCTCCGCCCTCCAGCGCCTGCTGCTGCTGAACCTGTCCGGTTGCTGGAAGAATCTGCTCTTCCTTTATCGCCTCTTTGGCGACGTTGGCAGTCCACACGGACATCAGGAACGCGATGCCCAGGACGACGCCGGTTGCCGTGATAGCCGCGCGGCCCAACCGCAGCGTGACATTCCGCATGCTGATACGAAACGCATCAGGCCATGGAAGCCGGATCTGCCGCTGAATCTCGTCTTCGTCCGACGGTTGTGCTTCGTGTACCAGTTTGTCAACGTCAATCATCAGGTCTTTTCTCCAATACGTTGATTATGCTGAACTCCATGCGTGTGGCGCTCAAAACTACCACGACATCATGACAGCGAGGCCCAACAGCGACGCTGTAGCAATATATTATACAAGACATTTCGTCGCCGAACAAGCATAGCTTTCTTTCGCCACCGACCACAATCCTCCTTCATTCACACTTTTTTTCTGTGAGATGCCTTTGCCCACCTTCCCGCGGTCATCACACATGCAACTTGTTCGGGCTCTTTGGCTCTGCTATAGTCAAACCGGTGACTGTCAT
>JBKHJK010000227.1:0-4964 GCA_046538215.1 Armatimonadota bacterium | reverse complement strand
GGCTGGTTCGGCGTGAAGATTGTTGACTTCCCCCTCGGAGACGGCTACAGCGTCGTCTATCGGATTCCATCCGACGATCTGCTCACCGGCGAATGGGCGACGGCACGGTTGCCGCTGGATGAACCGGTGGCGCAGTGGGGGGATGAGCCGGTCAAAGACAGGCAGTTCATCACATTCAGGGTCACCGATATCAGTGATGGACAGCCGACCATAGATATTGATGACGTTGCCGTGGTACGCAGCCCGGTAAAAGCAGAAATCACCTCCACAGGCTCGAGCGAAATGGAGAACAACCGACTCAATCGGTCTGTCACACTCTCCCTGCACAATCGCACCAACGATGATGCAGATGTGGCCATTTCAGTGATGTCAGATGACGACCGCGTGTCAGGGCAGTTTCCCGATACCACAACGGTTGCAGCAGGAGCGACCCGGGAGGTGGAGGGTACTGTTTTGGTGGCAGATGTGGCAGCCCTTGAACCACTGACACGTTTTGACACTGAGATAGCCGTGACGCTGGCGGGCACTGCTGAGAGTGAGCGGGTGGAGTTTGCGCTGGCCGTGCCGCTGCCCGACATCGGTCATCCGTGCCTGCTGGTCTCACGCAGCGAGCTGTCGCAGGTGTTGGAGCGAATTGAGAAATACGACTGGGCGCAACAGGCCAGGGATCAGATCGTGCGCAACGCCGACGACTGGGTTGATACCGAAATCGAGATACCCGACGAGGGTGGGCAGTGGTCACACTGGTACACGTGCGAGAAGTGCGGGGTGCGCCTGCAGACCAAATCGCCCAAAGAACACGTATGCCCCAAATGCGGGAAAGTCTATACCGGCTGGCCGTATGATCAGGTGGTCGTCACGCGCCGCCATAGGGCTCTCTCAGGGGCCGTCAAATCGCTGGGCCTGGCGTACCTGCTGACTGATGAGCACAAATACGCGGACAAAGCCGCCGAAATCATACTCGGCTATGCGGAGCGATACCTGGATTACCCTCTGCATACGAAGCACGGCCCCAATCCGAAGGGGGTTCACGTCAATTCAGGAGGGCTGCAGGAATCGACGTGGCTGATCCCACTCGTGCAGGGTTTTGATTGTATCTACGATACCCTGACACCGCAGGAGCAGGAGACAATCGCAAGCGATCTTCTGCTGCCCGCCGCGAAGCTCATCCGGGGTTTCGCCACCCACATTCACAACATCCCCTGCTGGGAAAATTCGGCGTACGGGCTGGTGGGACTGACACTGGGCGAAGATGAGCTGGCGAGTGGGGCCATCAACGGCGATTTCGGATTCCGCAACCAGATTGTCGAGGGCGTCACCGACGACGGCCAGTGGTATGAGGGGAGCTGGGGATACCACTATTATACCATGTCGGCGCTGGAGCCGCTGGCAACCGCCGCCGAGCATTTCAATATTGATCTGTACACCGACCGGTACAGGGGCATGTTCACCGCGCCGGTGCAGATGATGGGGCCGACGGGGCGGCTGCCCGCCTTCAACGATTCCAGCCGCTCCAGTGCAATGTCGTCGGGGCGCAGGTATGAAAACGCCTGCAGCCACTGGAGCGCGCCGGAAATAGCCATGGTGGCATCGCGGGGCTCGCGGACGAGTGTGGAGGCATTGCTGTACGGTCCTGACCACATCAAGGCAGCCTCCCGCGAGCTGTCCTCACATATATTCCCCGCAACCGGCCAGGTGATCATGCGCACGTCCTCGGGACACCCCAAACAGGATGTCATCGCGCGGGTGCCGGACAACTATGTTGCCCTGGACTACGGCCCTCACGGCGGCTGGCACGGCCACCCGGATAAGCTCAATTTCGAGTTCTATGCCCGGGGCGCCCTCGCCGGTGTGGACGCCGGAAATGTGGCATACGGAAACCCCGCCCACCGTGGCTGGTACACCCAAACATTGAGCCACAACTCCGTCACCGTGGACAGAAAGAGCCAGGACGCCACGACCGGTGAGCTGGTTACCTCCGTTTTCGGCGAAAACGTTGCTGTATGTGTCACGACCGCCGATGGAGCGTACGAGGATGTCGCTCTGACGCGGATCATGGCGCTTCTGGATGACCGCCTGCTCGATGTGACGGTCGCGGCCTCCGACAGCGAACACGAATACGACTGGACGTACCACAATCTCGGCGAGCTCATCATGGATATGAGCGGCTCCACCCTGGACGAACCCCCCGGCGAGGGCCCCTACGAATGGGCGGAGGAGTGGAAGACGATGGGGGAGGCTGATACCTGGAGCGGGGAGTGGGTTATCGAAAACGGCCCGGTCCTACGTGTCAGCCAGGTCGCGAGCGCTCCCGCTGGCATATTCACCGCCATCGGGCGGGGCTGTCCCAGTCCCAACCCTGCGCCATTTGTTATGAGCCGCCAGAATGGGCAATCTGCTGCATGGGCGACGGCGATGTATTTCGGCGCTGATGATGACAGTCCCGACATACGGCTTCTGCAGCCACAAAGCAGCGACCTCAGCCGCGGCAGCCTCTGCGTCGGCCTGGAGTGCAAAGCAGGAGACGCCCGGGAGGTGCTGCTGTATTCAGAAAATGGCGGCATCAGTGCCGGAGGCGTGACCCTGGAGGGGTCGCTGGCGCTGGTGCGGTGGTCGGGCGATTACGTGACACAGGTGCTGGTCGCCGACGGCAGCTCCATCCACATCAGCGGGCAGTGAGCACTGGACTGAACCGATCGCGCAGTGTCAATGAGTGAGACTGAAGGCCCACCGCAGGTCTCCGGAGAATAGTGCAGATGAGAAGCGTGCCGTATGAGCAGCACTGCGGCACACGATTGCACAGAAACGGAGATGGGTGGGTGCCATGTTCATGGATCTGAGCTTCCACACGCTGCGCGACTGCAGCGGACTTGTCGCAATTGTAGCTGTTGCGGTGACGCTGCTTTTATCCTCCATTGTGCACGCCGCCGACACGGTGGTGCTGGATAACAAAATGGGCACGGAACGAGACGAGCGGCAGAAACACGCGGCCTGGATCGGCTTTCGTCCCGCCGACGGACAGGTTGTTGATGTTAATCCCCCGCGATTTTCATGGCCCTATCATCCTCAACATATAGTCCCCCGCGATTATGCGGTCAGTCACACCTTCACCCTCCAGATAGCCGGGAATGTGGGAATGGCCGATCCGATTGTGGAGGTCGAAACCACCTACAACTTCTACAACGCCCTGCCGGTGCTGGGTGGCTATGACGTCTATTGGCGGGTGGGGTATGATGTGGGGACCGAAGACGAGCAGTGGAGCGAGGTCCGGGTCTTCCGCATCGCTCCCGATGCCGTGGAATGGGACCGGACGCTCATGGCCTCTTTAGACGAACATCTCCAGGGCCATCCCCGCATCGGCTTCACTCCCGAGAATACGGAAGAGCTGCGCGCGCTCAAAGACACCGACGAACAGTGTGGGGTGATGTACGAGCGGCTCATCGAGCGGGCGGATGCAATCATGCAGGAGGACTGGTTCAACGATATGCCGCAGGAGGATCCGCTTGGCGGCGAGCCCAATGTGGTGGACTTCCGGGATATGGCCACCGATATGCGCATCGTGGCCATGGCCTTCATGCTCACGGGAGATGAAAAGTATCTGGCGGTCATCGAGCCGCTGATGGTTATGGCCTCCTATCCGCCCGGTGGGGAATCATCGCCTGAGGGTCTGGGCCCGGGGCGGAAATGGGCGACGCGATGCACCCTCGACCTGGGCCTGATGTACGACTGGCTGCACGATCGGCTCAGCCCCGACCAGCGCCAGCAGCTTGCTCATTCGCTGGAATGGCGCATCGAGCACATATTGAACAACTTCTCCTGGAAGCGCGCGGGCACGCCCTTTTTCCGCGGCCTGGCAATGTTCGCGGGATCACACCAGTACGAAAACTACCTGTGGACACTGGTCGGAGCGCTGGCGATCGCTGATGAGTCTGACGTCGCCGCAGAGTTTTGCGATATGGGGCTGAACTATCTCACCGGTGTCACCAACCCCTATGGCACCTACGAGGCGTGGAACCAGGGCGTGCTGTACGGCAACGCCAAATGCAACACCCTGATGGATACCACGTGCTGGACCGCAATGACGCTGCCGGATCTGCACATCGAGCGAAACCCCATTTATGCTCGCCTTGGTGATTTCTTTGCCTATTTGTCGCCTGTGGGTATTGGGCGGCAGGCGTGGGGCAATTACGGGCGCGTCGCCGGGGCGCACCTGGGCGGTCACACAAGCAACTTCCGCCGCCTGGCTTTTCTGACAAAAAAGGGCAATCTGCTGAGTAACTGGCAGGCGTGCTCTGAGAAGACTGGACGCGATATCGGCAAATGGCAGGAATATCTGCTGCAGCACTATTACGACCTTCCCGAACCTGCCCTGGAAACAGCGAACTCTCGGCTGTTCAACGTCTCCGGCTGGGCCATGGGGCTGTCCGGGCCGCCCAGCGATCCGGGGACATTCGAAAAAGGCGTCGGAATGATTTTCCACGCCCGGCCCCCCGGCGGGTATAATCACAGCTTCAACAATGAAAACGCTTTCGAGATATTTGCCTATGGGGACGTCATCGCCACCGGGGGTGGACGCAAATCCAATGGGGACAAACACGCGGCTGCCACAATGAGCCACAACTCCGTGCTCGTTGACGGCATCGGGCAGAATTTCAGCCAGATGGACCCGGAGACCGAGACCGCCGGACGAATTGTCGCCTGGGAGAACCGCCCGGGACTGACCTACTGGTGCGGAAATGGCGCTGGAGCGTATGAGGTGACGGCTCCGTACCTCAGGCGCTTCCTCCGCCACGTGCTTTTCATTGACGAGGAGGTCTTCGTCATCTTCGACGACCTCGCCGTGGACCCCGATCACGATCCGGCGACCTTCTCGTGGCTCTATCACGTGCACCAGGATGTGCCGGTGGAGATTGATGCAGAGAAAGGCAGCTTCCGCTACGAGATCGAAAACGCCGCAGTGACGG
>JBKHJK010000226.1:0-4966 GCA_046538215.1 Armatimonadota bacterium | reverse complement strand
ACACAGTCCCGGGCGGTCTGACAGGTCCGGCCAGTGTGGCTCATTGCGTCGAAATGTGTCGCCCTCACGCCACACACAGCCCGCGACATCCACCGGCTGCCGCCCCTGCGATACACTCTCCGCAAGCTGTGCGAAGGCCACTTCGCCGTCTCCGATGATGCCATAATCGCCGCCGGTGTTTTTCAGAACCGCCTCCGGTGCGACGGAAAAGCCCGCGCCGCCGACAACGATCGGGGTATCGGTCACCGTACGCACAGTCTGGATCATCTCTCGTAGCGGCTCGATGAAGCTGCGGTGATTGAGCATCAGGCAGGTGTCGGTGTTGCGCAGCGTTATTCCGACGAGGTCAATCTCTGGCGATAGATGGCTCTTCAATGCAGCGCGTGGATCCTGCTTGAAGCACAGGTCAACGAACTGGACGTTCATGCCCCGCTCGCGGCAGGCCTCGGCGATATATTCCAGCCCGAGCGGGGCGATCGGTGGTGCGATGGTGTTGGAATTGACCAGTGCGATGGTGGGCATTGCGACCTCCTGTGGCGATATCATCAGGCAGCTCAGTCGAAGGGGCCCTTCAGGCGGCTGAGGGTGAGTGACTGTGCGGCCAGGCGCATGGGTCTAGGCCATTTCCAGGGGCTGAAGGCCTCCTGCAGCGCTTCCTGATCGGTGATCTCCAGCACCGCCGTCAGCTCGTATGTCCCGGCAGCCAGACCTGAAAGATTGAGCCTGGCCTGAATCGTGTCGCCGATGATTTCAGAAATGGCCTGGTGAGCGAGCCGTTTGCCGCTGTCGGTGTCGTAGATGGCGAGAACGACCCGGCTGTTTGCGCGCACCACATCACCGAGATTGAACTGCAGCGTCATGTCCGCTTCAGCGCGGGACAGGTATGTGGTCTGCGGCTGCACCTGCAGGCTCATCGGAGACAGGACCACCGGCTCGAACGGGCGGCGCGTGATGACCTCACCGGTCTTATTGGAAAGCTGAAAGATCATCCCGCTGCTGTCTGTGTCGCTGAGGACGTAGTGGTATGACCGGGAGACAACTTCGTCCGGCTGAAGAGCAAGAGCTTCATCCGCCAGCGGGATCAGGGTCCGGGCGGCTCCGCTGCCATTTTCCGGTATTCGCAGGACGGGTTGCAGCGTCACAGGTTCATCAATCTCGTTACGAATGGAAACATCGAACATATTACGGCCGATATGTGCCGGTGGAGCCTGCAGGCGGCGTATCCAGCTCTGTCCCAGTCCCGCCAGCCCGAAGCGCGAGGGTCTTCCAAAGCTCCCGCCGGTTGCCGACCAACACGACAGCTCCAGCCGCTCCATCGGCCGCCGTTCGCGGCAGACATTCAGACCGAACTGTGAGCCCGTCAGCTCAAGATCATCCATCGGAATGCTTATCTCCGCCGCCCACCGATCATCATACAGCTTCGTCTCCACCCGTGAATCCGCCCGCCAGGAGGTATCAGGTTTGGCGTTCCAGGCCTGCACACCGAGGCTATTTGCCGCCACCTGTTTGAAGGTCGCCCGGTCGAGGTTGCTGTCAACAAAGATTTCCACGCAGTCATCCTGCCACACGGGGCCGCCTTCGCGAGTGATTCCGGCAGTCAGATAATCCATCTTGTCCTCGTGGCAGGTCACGCCGAAATAGAGGTTTTTGCCATCACACAGCAGGCGCACGTCTGTGGGCATCTGCGGAGTGTCCTCTCCAGTATTGATGACAAAAGGATCCAGCGCAACCGCGTGGTTCCAGACATCTTCATCAAAGACGCCGTCCAGCGTCGGAGCACTGGCGAGGACGGGGATGGTCACATGCCGGGCGGCCGAGGGCGGTGCGGCCGTTTCAGATTGCCGATTGCTGCCTGACCATTCCATCGAATGCAAAAGCCTGCCGGCTTGCTGTTTCTGTTGTGATGGACCCGCTGTGTCAGTTTCATCCACCTCCCCCATCGCCCGGAGCAGGTTCATCGTCGCCTGCGCCACTCGCCAGCGGGCTTTTTCATAATCGCCGTGCTGCCAGCCGTTGGGGACGGCGAGGGTTCCGCCAATCGTCTTCGTTCCATCCGGTTTCGTGCTGCGCTCCGTCCATTTCGCCGTATTGCGCACCCTTGGCGAATATGTCAGCGAGTCAACAATCGCCTGCAGCTCTGCCTCGGTCTTTTTCGCAGCCCGTTGGGCTTCTTCGCTGTCGCTCTGTCGCGCCCGCTCAATTGCACGTCTGAGGGTGTGAATATACCTGTAGTCATCGGTCCCCTCCCGGGCGCCGATCCAGCCGGTTGAGGGGCCGCCCGGCTCGCCTTCGATCCCCGGATACACGTGCATCCAGGTACCGGTCTTGTGGTCCAGGTCGTCGTAGGGGCTGCCGTTGTAGGACATATAGGCCCAGTTGTAATGGCCGCTTGTCCCCGCCGCCAGTTGCCACCAGCCGGTGACGTATCTGTCAATTTCCGGCCGGTACGATTCGACGTCACAGTTATACAGGGTGATGATATGTCCATCCTTTTGGGCCTGCTCGACGACGTCACGCTCGGCGATGCCGCCGTTGTAATTCCACACATCGGCGTACGGTCCGGCCTCGTTGTGGAAATACGCGTCCCCCGGCCCGTCCTGCTCGGTGCGCTGGCCGGGAATTTCCTTCAACAGCTTCAGGCAATACACGTTGCGTTCTCTAGCCTGTGGGTCCTTCCAGCCAGGCTCATCCACGGGCTGGACGATGATCTCCGGCCATCCGCGCTTTTTCGCCTCGTCCTGCATTGTCGCCCAGAAGTTCTTGTAACGTGCCGCCCATTCTTCGCTGTGGACCTCGTACTTCTGCCCCTTGCTCGCCGCGGCCTGGCCGCTGTCGGAAAGCTGGATGATCGGCATTGGATACCCCAGCTCGGCGTACAGGTCCATGAAGTGCTCGTACAGGGTGGTGCCGTCCAGCGCCAGGGTGCAGTTGTCGTCTTCATCCCACTGCACGTTGTCGGATGGGAAGCCGATGCACAGCCCCACCGATGTCATGCCGTGGGCCCGCATATCCTCCATGTCCCGCCGCATCATCGCTTTTGCTTCTTCGTCATCTCCGGCCAGCGGCGGCCTGCGATAATACTCCCCCCAGAACATGTCGTCCGGCTCCTGAAGCTCATACGGCAGCACCCGGAGCCGCATCGGCAGCGCCACATCTTCGACTCCCTCCGCGGAGATCTGAATACTCCCTTCGTGAACGCCCGCGGAGGCGTCATCAGATACATGCATGTCAATAACGAAGCGTTTGGAGGTCCTCTCCGGCACATCCACCGCCTCGCGCCGTTCGCACAGCACAGGCATATCTCTGATATAGTCGTTTGAGGAATACGTCACCCGCTTGTTGAGACAGCGCACGGGGAGGATCTCTGCCTCCACCGGCAGGCCCTGCACGGTGACCTGAAGGGATGTGAAATCCTGTAGCGCGTAGATGGAGAAGGTGGCGGGTTCATATTCGCCGGGTGTCGCGAAAACCTGTACCTGTTCAATTCGCTCGCGGCCTTCGGGTGTGGAGTTTTCGAAGACCACGTCAGTGAAGGGCCGCTGAAAGAGGATGAAGCCGCGTTGCTTTTCTGCGTCCGTCGGTTCCGGCGCGGGCGTGTCATCCACGTACTGCAGCGGGGTGAAGCGGTCCTCGATGCTGGTCCACCGGAAATTGTCGAAATACAGCACGTAGTCCCTGCGGGGCATCTTGAAATATGGATAGATACTCTGCAGCCGTTCATACCCCGACAGCCATATCTCGACAGTATGTGGCCCGCCCGGCGCGATACTCGTTCCGCCGAAATGATTGTCCCCATCCACCTCGTCCAGCCGCCAGGAAAGACGGGCGTTTTCGTCCGCCGGGTTGAACACGTCAAAGGCGAGCACCTGGTACTGTGTGGTGTCCTCCTGGGGCGTGAACCTGATGCCCGGCCATGTGTCCTTTTTGCTGCCCGGGAATTTCGCCCGAACGGCCCACTCACCATCCGTCGCATGCTCTTTGACACGTTCGAGGGGGACATTTCCGCCCCGAAACTGCGTCAGTGATTCTTCGCTTTCAAAGGAACTGATCGGTACCTGCGCACAGGCCCCGACGGCAGATACAAACGTGATAAGCAGTAACCACAACCACGTAGATCGCATCAAACCACTCCCTGTATTCGGTGTATTTCGGGCTGCAACCCTGTATTCCTATTTCTTCACAGCGGCTGAAAGTCCTTATTGCGGTACATCCTGCGCTGCATATTTCCAGTCACCGCCCCCTTCCCCCCAGGGCGCAGGAAAAATACCTGAGCGGGAGGACACTTCCCGCCCTGCGCCGAACGTTATGGTAATACGCAGAGATGTCGAGACCACCTGTGGGCACCGGTGAAATGGTGGCATCCCGCGCAGGGCGGGTACTCGAGTTACCACGTTGCGAAAGGAACGAATACCATGGCATCACCGAACGTTTTGTTCATGAACCAGCGCGAGCAGACCAGAAAATGGTTTATGCGGGGCCCGACCCTGGAAAAGATTGACGAGCTCGGATGGGATATCCGCTACAACGAAACCGACGAGCCCCTGGAAGAGGAGGAGTGGGCGGATTTGGTCGAGGGTGCAGAGGTCCTTTTGACCACCTGGGGATCACCCCAGTTGAATGAAACAGTCCTGGGAAAAAACGACACCCTGAAGTTCGTCGGGCACGTCGGCGGCTCGGTGGCGGCGTATGTCACCGACTACCTCTACGACCTCGGCGTGCCGGTATGCACGGCCAATCCGCTGATGGCCCGCACCGTGGCGGAGGCGACCGTCATGCACATGCTCATGGCCCTGAAGCGCGCCCATAAGCACGTCAAGCTCGGCACTCGCTCGGAGCCGATGGAGTGGTACAAGGACGGCGATATACGTGTCCCCGAGGATTGTGTCATGGGCATCTGGGGATATGGTGACATCGCCCGGTGGCTGGTACATTACCTGAAGCCCTTCGAGCCCAAAGACATCATCGT
>JBKHJK010000225.1:0-4966 GCA_046538215.1 Armatimonadota bacterium | reverse complement strand
GCCACAGAGTCCGCGATTCCCGCCAGAAGCGGCCAATATAGGCCATCAGGCAGACCAGCCCCGGGAAGCCCATGGTACAGGCGATGACAAGGTAGAAATTGTTCGTATCCGGCTCGGTCTTCTTCACATTTGGCAAAAAGCCGTAGTACTGGGCGCGGCCGATGTTGAGCTGAAAATTGCCCGCCCCGACGCCGAAGATGAAGTTTTCGCTCAGCATATTCAGCGCCGGCTTCCACTCCAGCCACCGCTTCTTGACAATGTAGCGGTCGGCCTCTTCGCCCTCGATCGGCCCGGCGGTCTTGTAAATCGGGCCGGTCTCCTCGGGATTGAACAATTCTGCAACCGCCGCCGAATGATTGCGTGGCACGAGTGCCACCGCCACGGTAAGTGCTGCTATCAATATACCCGCCTGCAGACCCACAGACCCTCGCCTGTATATCGCCAGCGCCAGCAGTGCCATCAACGCGATCCACACCAGCGGTGGAGACAGCATTGTCAGCACTCCGGCCGCCACCACGACACCACCGGCCCATCGCACCCACGGCTGCTCGTGCCACAGCATCACTCCAAACAGCACGGGAAGCGCGATAACTACAAAGCCGCTATAGACGTTGCGGTTCGTCAGCATCGCCCCGACGTCGTGCGGGTCGGTGACTGTGAAGTACTGCACGGATGCGATAACGATGTTCGCCACCGTCGGAACCGCTGCTGCAACGAGTGCGATGATAACCCTCTTACGGCTGCGGAAGGCTTCGATGAAGAACATGTAGGCGAAAGCGAAATAGAGCACGATCTGGATTATTTCAAAGGCCGACTGTTTCACACTTTCGGCCATTCCGGTGCTGATGACGGCCATGACCAGCAGGCCCGCGACTGCCACCGGTGGCCAGGTGAGCCCCTCCAGGCCCCGTCGCAGCCGCCAGATGACCCATGCTACGATGCCGACTGACACCAGGATGTCGCAGATCGCGATGAACGGCCCGTGCTTTGGGTCCGGCGACCAGGCAAACTGCGTTGGTGCGACCAGTACCACCGCAACGCCGATCCACAACAGCCATTCGGGCGCCTGAGGTCGGGTCATGTATTGTGCGTTGTCTCGGTTCGTTTCAGTCTCCATGCATTCACATGCCCTTACGGGTGTGAGTATGAAACATGACGGACTTCACATCATGCCTATTCCAGCTATATGTCGGGCCGCTGCCAGGACGATGGTCGCGGCCAGGTACCAGGTGGTGTAATTGCCGACGCCACGCGTCCCCGTCATACGCATCACCGACAGCAACAGGAGGGTGTAGGCGACCACGTGCATGGTCAACACCCGCGCGTAAAAGCCGCCCTGCAGATCGTATATCTGCACCAGCGATGCGTACATGATGACGTTCAAAACAATAATAAGGCCTGCTGCAGCCAGGATAGACCACTGAAACGGAATATTGACACTCCGTCTGTCACATCCGCTCCACAGGTACACGCCGGCTCCGATCAGCGCCACGGCCAGCCCCACGGTTCCCAGGCCTATCTGCATCTCCGAGACCCAGGGTGGGAGGGTTTCAAGCCCGGGAAGCTGGGTCAACTGCGGGCTGTAGGCCAGGTGATAGACGATGCCCGCCAGCAGTGCGGTGCCGAGCCTGATGCCGCGTCGCCACTGTGGCCGGGCCCGCCACCGGGAGGCCATGACAGCCACAACGATGGCTGCAGCGGCGATGAGACCGAAAAGCAGCTTCGTGTACGTCGGCGGCTGGATGGTATAAAGGGCTGACACACAGATCGCGAGCATACCGACATGAAAGACCGCCGCCACAGTGCCTGTGAAACCGGTACTTCGCTCGGCGAGTTTTGCCACGGCCTGCTCCTTGTGCATGGCCTATCTACCACCGTCTGTAGTAGTTATATGTTTTGATTCTCCAGCGCCGCCCAAAGTTCCTCCTGATTTGCAAAATTTCCCGGCCGGGCAAAGATATTGGCAAATCCCGCCGCGAGTTTCTCAACCATATCCGGCACCGGCACCTCGTATCCCAGTTCGTGAAGGGAGGCCATATCATCGCGGCTCATCCCGCACGGGGAAAAACGCTCGAATGGCTCCATATCATTGGATACGTTCAGGGCGAAGCCGTGGTAGGTGATCCACCAGCGCACGGCAATCCCAATAGAGCACACTTTCTTTGTATCAACCCACACACCGGTCTGTTTTTCGCGGCCGGTCGCCTCAATGCCGAAGGAATAAAGCGTCGCGATGACACTGTCTTCCACGCGCCGGATGTACTCGTGGAGGTCTCGCTCCTGGCTGCGCAGAGCGATGATCGGATATCCCACGATTTGCCCGGGCATGTGGCAGGTGAGGCGCCCGCCCCGGCGAACGCGCACGACATCGAAGCCGTCTTCTTGCAGCCAGGCCGCGGTCTGCCGCTCCGCCAGGCTTGCCGATGTGCCGATGGTCACGACATCGGGATGCTGCACAAGCAGGAGAAAATCCTTCGAAACACCTGCCCGCTTTGCTTCGACAAGCTGCTTTTGGACCGTAAGTGTCTCGGAGTAGGGTCGTATGCCAAGATCAACGGCGACAAGTGCGGGCGTGTCACCAGCCACTTTTCTCACCCGCGCTTGAGTACAGCTCGATGTAGCCGTTGATCATGTGTGACAGTGTGTGACCGGCGAGTATACGTTCATATCCGGCATGTGCGCGCCTGTGCATCTCATCGGTGTCCGACAGCGCCTTGGTGATTGCCGCTGCGAGACCTTCAGCATCACCAGCAGCAGCCAGCCAGCCGGTGGTGGCCCCGTCAACCAGGTCATTGTTGCCCGGAATGTCCGTCGTGACCACAGGCACCTTTGCCGCCATCGCCTCAAGCAGGGCATAGGGGAGACCCTCCCACAGCGAGGGGAGCACAAAGAGATCGAGCGCAGCCAGAAGCTCCGGGATATCCTCGCGGTAGCCCAAAAAGCGCACGCATTGGGCCACTCCCATCCGGGCGGCAAGCTGCTCCAGTGAGTCTCGCAGAGGGCCGTCTCCGGCGAGGAGAAGCACGATGTCGCGATCCTGACACAGCCCCGGCAGTGCTCGGATGAGATACTTATGGCCCTTCTGCTGTGACAGCAGCGCGACGGTGCCCAGGACCGTGGCATCGGCTGGAATATCGAGCGATTGACGGACCTGTGTCGCAGTCCGGTCCGGCTTCAGCTTTTCGGGAGCGACTCCCGTGGGCACCACACGGGTCTTACTCCGGGGCACCACACGCGCGCTGACCGCAAGCTCCTGCTGGCTTTGTGACGGCAGAACGAGGAGATCGGTGTGGCGTCCTGCAAACCGTTCGAGCTGCAGGTACATCCACCGCCGGACTGATGAAAGACGCATCTGGAATGCGAAGCAGTGAGGGGTGTACAGTGATGCCACGGGCAGACCTGCAGCGGCCATACGGGCGACGAAACCGGCCTTCGAGCTGTGGCTGTGAACCACATCAGGCTCCCAGGATTTGATGAGCGCCCTGATCTGCCGGAAGGCCGCGATGTCGGAGCCCGGGGAGATCTGGCGGCGCATCTGCACCACGGTTACTGTGTGGCCCAACTCCCGCAGGCGCTGCACATCCCCGGCAAAACCGGGATCGCGGAGCGTCGAAACAACGAGATGCTGCGAAAACCGGTCCTCGGGGAGATTGTACGCAAGGTCCAGCAAATACTTGCGTGTTCCGCCAAATGTCGCTTCCAGGACCTGCATGAGGCGAAGTTTATCTGCCAAGCCGTTTTTTCACCCTGCCAGCCAGATGATCCCAGACTTTATCAAACTCGTCAATACGCAGGAGGGCTGATGCGCCCAGATATACCGCCGTGCCGACGACGCCGTTGACCAGCAGCAGGATGATCATTTTGACCTTCTTGCTTTCCAGCGGTCCACCCAGTGCCCACACCGGATCGCGCACAAGCACGAGTGTAAGGTGTATCGCCAGGGTCATCAACCCGGTGCTGACCGCCAGCTTCCCGATAAACCTGTACACGCGTGAAGTGTCTATGGTGCCGATTCGTTTCAGAAGCAGCCCGTAGAGAATGACCACCTTGGTTGTCTTGGAGATGGTGAGCGCCAGGGCGATGGCGGCGATGCCGAGACCGAGCGTACTGAGATTCGCCACCTCCCCGGAGCTGTAGCTGCTTTTGACGATGTGGACACCCACGTAGGCGATGATAATATGCAGGACCGCCATCGCCGCACCGACGTAGTTTGGAGTGGCTGTGTCTTCCAGGGCAAAATACCATTTGTTGATTGACCCTTCGACGGCGAAGGTGACCATCCCCGCTGCATAGCAAAAAAGGGCCACACTCGCCAGCGTTGCTCCCTCCGGGCCGAATTCACCGTGCTCGAACATCACGCTGATAACCACACGCGAAAGCATCATAATGGCCACGGCGCTCGGGACGAAGATGTATGCCAGCGCCCGGGTCATGGATACAAGCGCATCCGCCAGCTTATCCTTTGCGCCTTCGGTGGCCCACTGCGAAAGGTACGGATAAACCACGAAGCTGACGGCCAGCGGCAGGATCTGCAGGGGCGCATCCGTCATCTTCCGGCCAAATGTCAGGCAGGTATAGACGCCTGTGCCCACGCGGTCTGCGAAGATGCTGTCGGCAAACCCGCGCGCGGCCGAAAAGACGAGACCAACCACCACTGGTGGCATCAACGCAAATATCGTCCGCACGGCAGGATCCCCGAGATCAATCGAAAAGACATAGTTCTTCAGCTTCGACCACAGGGCGGGTATCTGGGCTACGAAGCGCAGCGAGTACCCAACCAGAATGCCGAGACCGGCCGCGTAAATGGCGCGGGGATGGTCGGGGTGCCAGAAATACTCCACCGCCACGAAGAGGATGGCGAGAAGACCGATGCGGGCAATCGTATCAGCCAGCGCCGGGATGGTGAACTGCTTGTACGAATGGAGGGTCAGCTCCGGCATGACGGAAGTGCTGAACAGCACCAGGG
>JBKHJK010000224.1:0-4976 GCA_046538215.1 Armatimonadota bacterium | reverse complement strand
ACTTCGGCAACCCACATGAGATTGGGACGGCTGGAGGGGCCACCGCCCGGCGGCTGGTACACCCGGAACTGCTGCGTCTGCACAGGCTCGAATGTGTAGGTGCTGGAGCGCTGTGCACCCTGGCTGTCCTCCGGTGTTTTGTACACGGTTCTCCAGCCGTCGTTTTCGGGCACCTGCACCATCACCTGCTGGCTGGTGTAAAAGGTCGAGCCAGAATACGCCCAGTACACTGTGACCTCCGACAGCGTCTTTTCCTCCGGCAGGCTCACTTCGATCCAGTGCGGCTGTTCGTTTTCAGCCGACGCCCAGGTCACATCATTGCCGGCTCCGGCGCCGCTGAGGATTTTGTAGCCGTCGGTGAGCGGTTCGAGGGACGGATAGTTGGCGAAATAGCTGTCAACCCTGACCTCCGCTTTTCCGCTTTCGGGGCGCACGTAGTTATCCCCCGCGATTTTCTCAAACGCCACCTGCACCTGCAGTTCGTGCGTCTCCGGAGACCGGTCGGCCACCCGGAGTTGCACCTCGTGGGTCCCGTACTCATCCACCGCGATGTCGGCGGTGATCTTCGCCTGCCGCCGGCTGATTTGCTCGATGGACACCCTCTCGGCCGGAAGCTGGCTGCCGTCGAAGGTCACCTGCACCGACTGCAAATCAAGCGCATTCTCCCGGTCGGCGACACCGAATGTCAGCGTCGCGGGCGGCTCCAGCATCCTCCCGAGGTCCTGGCGATTTTTGTTCACCAGGGGCTTCCCGTCGGCCTTCACTCCCAGAAGCAGCGGCGGTTTGGAGTCATCGAGCACCAGGTCCGCGGGCGGGTTGATGACCATAAAAATCTCCGTGCCGCCAAGCTGTCCGGGGTTCGGGGAGAGAATGATGCGGTTCTCCTCCAGCTCATACTCCGCCGCCTGCCACTCTCCTCCCCTCGCCTTGATGAACACCTTCATGTCGCCTCCACTGCCATCGGGAAGCGCGATGCGGATGGGTACATTGGTCCTGGCCACGTACGTGTCGGCAAGCACGGCGGATGTGGCAACGGTGATGATGCACACAAGCAGGGCGAAGCGGCTGATGGTCATGGTGATCCTCCTCAGCGGGCCTCGATTTCTGCGACCCACATCAAATCTGGTCGGCCGGCGGAGCCTCCACCGGAAGCCTGGTGTATGCGGAACCGGTCGGTCTCAAGCGGCTCAAATCGAAACGTGGTCACGGCTGACGGGTTATGTCCGTCCCCGGGTGATTGATAGATTGTCTTCCATCCCTCTGCGGCGGGAACCTGGATCTCAATCTCCTGGCTGGTGTGATAGGTGTTATTGTAGGACGCCCACCAGACCGAGACCTCCTCGATCGTGCGCGGCTTGTCGAGTGTCACTTCGATCCAGTGTGGTGACGGAGTTTCCGCTGACGCCCACGAGACGTCATTGCGGCAGTGGACCCCGCTGAGCTCTTTCTCGCCGTCATTGAGAGGGATCAGCGATTCGTAGTTCGAAAAGCAGCTGTCCACCTTCAGCTCCACACCACTCCCGGCCAGCAGGACATTGGTGGTGTCGAAGTGGTCGAACCTCACCCGGGCGGTTGCTGTGTTGCGCTGCGGCGAGGCATCCGCCACGGACACGGCGAGCTCGTATTTTCCGTAATCCACCTCTCCCAGATCAACGGTCACGGTGGCTTTCTGTAAAGTAATCGGCGTGACTGTCACCGCACGGTCATCCAGCGGCCGGTCGTTGAGAGTGACTTCTACGGAGGTTTCATCAACCGCGTTTTCAGCGTCGGCCAGGCCGAACTTCAGCATCCGCGGAGCGTCTTCTGAAAGCCCGAGGTGAATATCATCTTTCGCCGGAAGCGCCTTCCCGTCAACCTTCACACCCGTCAGGGTGGGTGGCGTCCGGTCGTTCATATCCAGGTCCTCCGGTGGATTGATCAGCAGCATGATGTCCGAGCTGCCCAGAGCACCGGGGTCAAGATGGAACCGGAGGCTGCTGTTGATGGTCTCATATTCCGCCGGTGTCCATTCGCCGGAGCCGGCTTTGATGAAGACCTGTGAGGCAGGGCCGGCCGCCGGCATGGTGAACTGCGTGGGCATGGTGCAGCGGGCGTTGATGAAGTCCGCTGAGGCCGATACAGCCACAGAAACTGCCAGAAGTCCCATGACAAGGTTTCGGATGCGCATCGAATCAGCCCCGGTCAAAGATGGGTATCCAACATATAGATTCGATTCCGTGCAGAGTGTCACCTTCTTTGGCACCATTTCGCGGGTCGTATATCGCACTCATTTCGCTATCGCGGCCAATGCGATATAATGAGGCGGACCGTAAAGCCGTGAAAGTGGAGCATTCATCATGGATTTTGACCTCTCGTTGTGGCCGACATCCTCCGACGAAGAGTTCTGGCGGCAGTGGGCGATTCACTCTGTCGGCGAGCTTTCGCTTTTGGGCCACTGGCGGGATGCCCCGGAGACATGGCGGGAAAAACTGCGATCCAGGCTCAGAGAACTTCTGGATTTCAGTATGCCCACCGAGCGGGTGGAAGAACAGCTTCTGGGGCGACGGGATATGACCACCTTCAGCATCCAGAAGATTGCCTTCCCTGGTGCCGGAGGAGTGACCGTCACCGCGTATGTGTGTATCCCCCACGACAACGAGGAGCCGCTGCCGGCGGTGGTGTGTTATCCGCCGCAGGGACAGTCGAAAGAAAAGGTTGTGGGGCTTGTGGACGTGCATGACCCGGAGACCGCCTTTGGCGCCCACCTCGCCGCAGACGGATACGTGGTGCTGTGTCTTGACCGCCGGGGCGAGGGCGAGCGCATTCAGCCGGATTACGGGCCGCGACTCGGCGATTGGGCCGGATTTTCGACGGTGGGACGCGACGCCACCGACCTCGCCATCGCCCGGCAGATTTTGCAGAACCGCCCTGATGTTATTGATGAGCGCATCGGCGTCATCGGCTTTGACCGCACCGGCCCCGCCGCCCTGTACGCCGCAGCCCTTGATGAGGGTTTCTATGGCGCGGCGCTGTGCGGCTGTGTCGCACGCTGCCGGAGCCTCCCACTGGCAGGTGATGAACAGTCGCGGCAGGCCCTGTCCTATCTGTACAGAGATACCGTCCCCCCTGGACTGCTGGAGTACGCGGACTTCGAGGACGTCGCATGCCTGATCGCCCCACGGGTGCTCTGCCTGTACCAGGCCGGGAGCGACATCCCCGTGGAGGTCGCACAAGACGCTGCAGGGCGCGTGCGGCAGGGATACAACCTGATGGGCGAGAAAATTAAGCTCGAAACCACAATCAGCGAGGAGCCCGATAGATATCCCGGCGAGCCGGTCCTGACCTTTCTGGAAGACTGGCTGAAGCTGCCGGTAACCTGAGCTGTCAATCACACGAAGGACGTGAACATCATGTGGAGAAGAATCCGCACACTCACAATAGGACATGCGATCGCAGGCGCAATCATTGTGACCATACTTGCCGGGTGTGCAAGCGCCGCTCTTATCGGGAAGGTTCTCGCCACTGGCAAGTTGGTGAAGGACATCGGCGATTTCGTTGACGACGCCTTTGACGATGACCCAAATCCCCCGAAGCCGGATGATTTCGAGGTGCTTTTGGATGGCTACAACGTGGGGACCCGCCCCTCGACGAGTGGCGAGCTGTCCCTCGACGTGTTGCCGCTGGGATGGCATCTGCTTTCGGTGGTGACGGAGGACCGCAAGAAGGGCTTTCACTATGCGATGGAGATACAAGAGGACCACAACGACCTGCCGCTGGGCCAGTTGACGCCGATCGATTCGGCGGCGATTAAGGGGGCTCTGGAGCGCGAGACCACCACCGGCGGCACCGCACAGGTGGCGGACTGCCCGGTCTTTGCCGTCCGCAACGGTGCGGAAATGCTCCAGGATAATGGCGGGGGTCCTATCAGCATGCCCCCCACCGGTACACCGGTTGATACCGTGCAGCGCGTCATAGGCTTCACCGATGACTCCGGCGAATTCATCCTGGGACCGTGCGAGGCGGGACAGTGGCTCGTATTCGCGGCAATACCCGGATATTATGCCGACGCCTGTATCGCCACCGTCCAGCAGCCCGATGACGCCACCAACCAGGACCTGCTGCTCGAGCAGAACGCAGGCACACAGGTCGCCACAATCAACGGCACCGTCACCAGCGATAACCAGGGCGTCGCCGATGCGCTGGTCTATTCGGATCTTTCGGCGCCCTTTGAGATCGGGGTCACCACTGATACGGCCGATGAAGTCGCCACCGACTCCGGCCTGAATCTCATTGGCGGAGCCTGGTTCAGCTTCACGCGCCTGGCGACAAAAACGGCCAGCAACGCGTATTACTCACTGGCAACCATTCCCGGCAGCCAAAAGATGACCGCGTATGAAGAAAATGACGGTGTTGATACGCAGACGGTCAGTACCGCCGCCGGACAGGTGCTGAATCGCGACTTCAATCTCCAGGACCGCTAAGGCCGGTTGTATGACGAGATGACAGGAGGAAACCTGCGTGCAAATTGGCTTTCATATCACGGATATCACCCCGCCGCTGGGGGTGGAGATGGCCGGGCATTTCGTCGAACGCCACGCCAGCGAGGTGCATGATCCGCTGACGGCACACGCGATGGTGCTGTGTGACGGCGACACGACAGTTGCGCTGGTGGGAACCGATCTCGTGGGGATGCCGGACCGGGTGGCACAAAGCGCCCGGAAGCGTATTGAAGATCTGACAGGTATCCCGCCGAAAAATGTGATGATCTGGGCCACTCACACTCACGCAGGGCCGGTTCTTTCGGGCGTAGGCCTGTTTCGGGATGCCGATGAGCAGTACACAGCTCTGCTGTCGAAGCTCCTGGCGGGTGCGGTGGCCTCGGCGTCAGAGCAGATGGAGGAGACCTCCACCAGGATCGGTATCGGCAAAGAGACTCACATCTCCTTCAACCGCCGCTACCGGATGGCTGATGGGAGCGTGCAGACCAATCCGGGTGT
>JBKHJK010000223.1:0-4991 GCA_046538215.1 Armatimonadota bacterium | reverse complement strand
TCTCAGCGGTGAACCACTGCCCACTGTTGACGTTGCTGTCGGTGGGTGTGCCACTCCATGACGGGCTGTGAAGGCCGACGGGGGCACAATTGTGTTCGTCGTCATAATTCGTGAGTGGCCCGCCGGTGCTGTCGGCGTACATGTCCGGCTGGAGATATGTCGGCATGCGTGCCTCGTCGGCCGCATCCACCTCCCCGTCAAAGTTGACGTCCATGTTCCAGTACATCGGGAAGGCGCGCACATCTTCGGAATTCCCCAGATGGGTCCAGCGCTGTCCCGCGACTTCGTGGGCGGTGCCATATCGTCCTGCATTGTTCGGATTGATGTGGGCGCGGTGAGGGAGGCTTTGATTCTGATCGGGGCTCTGGTCCTCCCATGCGGGAAACTCCGTGCCCACCACGGCTACACGCCTGGTCTGGGGCGCTCCCGTGATTGCGTGTGTGATCTGACTGGCCTGCCCGCTTCCAACCATGCCTACAGGGACCAGAACCAGGTGGGTGTTTGGCCGGAAGAGGTCGCCGAACCAGTTGCCCATGCGCTGAATGAGGCTGAGGTTTTTGTTGACCTTGCGGAGGTACGCCTGACCGACGGCGGAGTCGCGGCGAACCAGCACCGCCGAGCCATCGTAATAGGTGCTTCTCGCGCCATCGGGGCCTTCGTCATTGACCTTATAGTAGTCGAGAATGGTGCCTTCAGCGAGGTCCCACTCTTCCAGCACACGAGCATCGTTTTTCTTCTCGATGTCGTACGTGAGCCGGTAGGCGGCATCATAGCTCATGTCATGCTGGTCGCTGAGCTGGCGGGCCCAGTCGTCCCGGGAATCACCAATATCCACCTTCATGCCCGCCCCTGCACAGGCGGCAAGCGCAGCAATCAGGAATGTGCTGATAAGAAGTATGAATGCTGCGTTACGGCGCTGCTGTGGATTACGCATTATAATCCTCCTGGTCATCGCTGCTTTGACCGTGAGCCGACTGTTGAGCAACTGACCGTAGAATGACACAATTATGGAACAGTTCCGACCACGCCTTCTGCTTCTGCTTCGAGCGTGTTATGAACGAAAAGGCCGGGAGTATTGCTTCGTGGTGCTCCCGGCCTGTTTTTATCGTTTTACCTGCACGGGCACGATTGACTGCACCTGCTGGCCGCTGTCGGTTTTGGCCCTGATGCACAGGATGTACCTGCCGGCGGGGACCATTGAGCCGTGGGCATTGCGCAGGTCCCAGCTTTCGGTATTCACACCGGCTTCCCTGGCCTGTCCGGCGGCGACCGTCCGGATTCTCTGCCCGCTGATGTTCATGACGTTCACCGACACGGAGGCGGGCTGTGACAGTGCGTACGACAGTGTCACCTGCTGCCCTCCGTCGGTCATCGTGGCGGTGGCTGAAGAGACCACCAGGGCTGAGGCGGTGCGGTCGGTGATTTCGAGCTTGAAGCGGCGCGGCTTATCAGCCCGGCCGTCATAGGTATATCCCTGCACGGTGCGCGCATAGATAGACTTTCCGCTGGCGGTGTCTATCAGGGTCACCTGTTTTTCATGCGGCACCGCTGAGAGGTCCGGCAGGGCGACCGTCACGGGCATGTCACCGGCTGTCTGCACTTCGAACTCCCAGGTGTAGCTGGCAGCGCCCGCGGAATGCACATCATAGCTGAGCTTGCGGCCATCGTCGCCGAGGAAGTACAGGTCAACATCCGCGGCGATCGTCGGCGGGTTGATGATCTTCCCGCCGTCGGGCATGGCAGCGGCGTTCTGAGCGACGCCTGCAGCGGCACATCCGTCAACGGTGCCACCCGCACTGGCCTGCACCGGGATCAGGTAATCGCCGTCCCCGAAGGCCATTTTCGGCTCGGAGGCCTGTGCAGTGTCCAGCGGGGCGTTGACGTGCACGGTCTTTGCCGTGTCTGAATGCATCCAGAAGCCCGCGCCGTTGGGGATCGCGTTGAGTATCCCGATCCCCTGCACATCGGCCACCAGGCGGTAATCGTTGATGTCGGGATCGTAGATGAAGCCGTAATCCTTCACAGCGCCGCCGGGAGCAACGCCGATGCGGCTCCAGTTCAGTGTCGCGGGATACGGATTCCCGACCATGGTCCAGTTCTCCGTCAGGTTCAGATCGAAGCCCACCGAGGTGGATATGGGTGTACCGGCGACGTAGTTGGTGATGCTTCCGTCGGTGCGCACGAAGTAGCCGCGACCGGCCGCCAGCTCCAGCAGTGGGTCATTCGGCGTCTGATGGGTGACGTACTGGCCGGTTGCAGCATCCCATCGGGCGACACCGGCGTTGCCGAATGCTGCGCGGAAATCAGTTGTTTCCGGATCAATGGGCACCGCGACCATGCTCAGGCCTGTCGGCAGATTGACTCCGTACAGCGGTACGCCGACGAAGTTGACGTCTGACTTCGGCCCGACCAGTTCCACATCCTGCGAGTTCGGCTGGAACTCGTAGCCGTCCATTTGGGCCTGGACCGTGTATGTGCCGCGCACCAGGTCCGAGATCCTGTACTGGCCCGACGGGCCGCTGGTGACGTCCGTGGTCTCGCCGGTATCAACGTTTTCAGCGGTGACAGTGACGCCCTCCAGGCGATCACCGGTCGAGGTCGTAATCCGACCCGACAGCGAGTGTCTTTCGACCCCCGCAGTGAAGTCAACGCCGGTCGCCGCAGGACCGATTTCTACGTTCCGGGCGGCGGGATCAAACTCGTACCCTTCCAGGCTGGGAACAACCTGGTAGGTGTCTGCGGGCAGATCCATGAGTGTGTATTCGCCCTGTGCGTCGGTAATGTCAGTGCCGTCTCCAGCGGCCACGCGCACACCGGCTTTGGGCTGGCCGTCCTCATCCACGACCGTGCCGCTGATGTCGAAGCCGGGTACCGCGGTAAAGGTAATGCCGAGGGCATCCGGAGGCACTGTCACGGCCGTCTCGGCGGGTGAAATGTGCCAGCCGCGAAGCGTAGCGGTCACACTGTAGGTGCCTTCAGCAATACCTTCAATCGTGTATTCGCCCTGGTCGTTGGTGGTCGCGGTGATTTCACCAGCTGTCACCACGACGTCCGCCAGGCCCGCTCCGTTGGGCTGTGTCACTGTGCCGCTGATTGAGGATGTGGGGCGGCCAATGGTAATAAAGCTCCATTCGGCAAACCCTTCGTTCGGCTCGTCCTCTCTGTCTGCGGCCTCCACCCTCACACGGACGTTTTTGCGATAGTCGAACGGTTCGTCGGGGGTATAGCTGACCTCGAAGCGGGCCGGGTCGCCCCCGATCTCCAGTTGCGCGGCCGGGACAGCCTCTGCGCCGATAAACAGGGCGATGGAGCCCTGGTCCACACCGGCGCCGCTGTCTTCCACGGCGAAGCTGATCGTGGGCTGCAGCTCCACATCTCGCGCGCCGTCAGCGGGGTACTGTTCGACAATGTGTGGCGCCTGCCTGTCTGTCGGCTGCGCCCACTCTCCGGCACTTGCGGGGTCTTCGCTCTCATTGGACCCGTCGAAGGCCCTGACAGTGTAATAGAAGGTCTCTCCGGTCCCATGTGGCACCGAGGTATCCATGAACTGTGTCGTGCCCGCCGAGACGGTGCCTACGGGTGGCGGCGAGAACTCGTCCTCTGTGGTGGAGCGGTAGATATGGTATTCAGTAACATCGTCCTGTCCGCCGCCGTCGTCCGGCGACAGCGTCCAGGTGACACGGAGGGTGCCACCGAGCTCGGGGTCGGTGACCTGCAGGTTGCTGGGCGGGCGCGGCGGGATGTTGTCCAGCGCTCGCACCGGCCCTTCTTCGTTGGATGCCTCAGACTCAGCGACCCCGTCCCACGCGCGGACGACGTAGTAGTACGGCTGGTCGGTTTCAGCAGTGGTATCGTACACCCGATACGACGCACTCTGTGTCGCTTCAACCGTCATCACCGGCGTATCGGTGTAATTGCCCTCGGTCTCGGTGCGGTAGATACGATATCGCTCAACATCCTGTGCTCCACCGCCGTCATCAGCACTGGCGGAGAAGTCAAGCGTGATCGAGCCACCGTTATCGTCGGGTGTATCCTGGGCCACGAGGTTCATGGGCGCCCCGGGCGGCTCATCAACAACCGGGCCCTCATAGCGGTCATTCGGCACCTCGCCACGCTTGGGCAGGCGCGCGGTATCGAGGCCGTCGGACGCGAGGAAGAAGTAGGTGTGGGGCGTACCCTCGGCGAGCCGGACCCCTTCGAGCACATAGGTTGCTCCATCGGTGTAGTCAACATCCTGCGGATCGGCCGGGACCATGTCATGCTGGTTACCGTCAATGTACACCCGCACGTATTTTGGCGGGTTCCCGGCCTGTCCGGCAAATCTGTCGGGATCAGAGTAGATAACCGTATAGGTGAAGTTCGTATCTTCATGCCCGGAATTCGGATCCAGTCCTGGTGGGTCATTGGGATCGGTGCCATCGTCGTCTTCCGGGAAGGATAGCGTCGGCGGCGTATTGTCGGCCACATTCGGTCCCACCACATAATCCTGGTATCCGTCACCGTTGTCGTCAGGTGGATCGTCGGGATCCGGGTTATCCGGCATCTGCGGCCCGACGTAAATCAGCGGGTCGCCCGGTGCAGCGTCAGGATACCTGGCCTTGCCATCAGAGGCCTGGCCGTAGAACCGGTGGTCGCCGGCGGAGAGTTTGATCGGGTCGCTCTTGTAAACCACGCCGTCGGTATAGACGGTGTCACCGGGCGGGTCCGGCGACAGTTCCAACACACGGGCTGGATTATCCGGTGTCCCGTCCAATCCCAGACGGATAAACGACGGCGGGTCGTTATCCTGATCAACGTAGGTGACGAAGAACACAAACTCTGTGGCTGTGGTGCCGTCCGGCTGTGCTTCTTCGGTGCTCCTGGGTGAGAAGCGGAAGTTTTTCAGGACCGGTGCGCCGTTCTGCCTGACCTCCGGTCCTTCGATGAAGTCGGAGTCGGGATAGCGGACGGTCTGTCCCTCCACCTTCACGTTCTTGTTCTCCGGATACAAC
>JBKHJK010000222.1:0-4998 GCA_046538215.1 Armatimonadota bacterium | reverse complement strand
GTTCCGGCTTGCGGGATATCCCAGTTTTCCATAACTACACTATCCTGGTGTGCACGATCCCTCCAACGAAGGACGAATGTCTGTGAACAGAATAGTACAAATCACCGTGGCAATAACTGTAGCGACCATGCTGGTCGTACCCGCTGCAGCACAGGACAACGGTGACGAAAAACAGGCGGACATTGAGGCCATGATATTGCTTTCAGAGCAAGAATTCCTTGAAGATCTGTCCACCGATATCCCGGAGCTGCAGGACGTTCACAAAGCTCTTGAGGACGACGATGTCGAGCGGGCGAAAAGCCTGTATATTGACTACTTCCGCCAGCGGGAGATATCCCATCCGCTGCTGGAGGACTGGCCGGGGCTGCAGCGAGATCCCGAGTACGATACCTCCAACGCCGACAAGCTGTTGGACGGGCATTTCTGGGATGGCTACAATGTCTATGAGGTTCCCGAGGAGGGGATTGACTGGCGCGAGTGTCCGCTGACGTGTTTAACGCGCCTGCCGATTTTGAAATATCTGTGGTACGCGGGCTATCACACGGGAGAAGAGAAGTACCTGCGCTTTGTGGTGCAGCATATCGGCGAATATATGCAAAACTGGGCGATGGAGGAGTTCATCGGGCAAAACACCCAGGGCTGGGTTGACGATCTGACGGTGGCTCGCCCGTGGCATTGTGTGATGATCTGCCACCGCGTGAAGCGGATCGGCGAGTCGTTGAATCTGCTGCGCAACTACGATTTCGTCAGCGATGACGAGCTTTTCGAGATGCTGCACCGGCTGTACCAGGAGTGCGCGTGGCTGCGGTATCACATGGATGAATGGGTGGACCGGCACCACAATATCGGCCTCGGAATGATCCGGGGGCTGTCGGCTGCATGTGAGGTCCTCAGCGACTTTGAGGAGACCGAAGAATGGAGAGCTTACAACCGACAGGCCGCCAAGGGATACATTGACGCCGCGTTCTATCCGGACGGGATGTGTATCGAGCTCACCCAGGCGTACTCGCGCGGAACGGCAGGCTCTGCCCAGCAGCTTGCATACATGATGAAAGACGATCCAGAAGTCCAGGAGCTCATGCCACAGGTCGAGGCGATCATCGGCTGGGCCGTGGGAGTCGGCAAGCCCACCGGCCGCCTCCCCTCATTCGGAGACCTGCACGCCGGCTCGTGGGCCGGGGCCATCAACATGGATATGGTCGAATACCTGGATATCCCCTGGGTTGAGACGGTCATGAATCAGACCGATGGGCCGAAGCCGCCTGCGACAGTCTGGCCGTGGCCGGGAATGGAGGCATGGGGCGGATTGTACGCCATGCGCAGCGACTGGACCCCTGAGGCTCTGTACTTGTGCATTGACGGCGGCCCCTGGGGGACCTCCCACATGCACGGCGACCGTCTCAGCTTCGTCCTCAGTGCCTATGGCGAGGACTTCGTCATGGATCCAATCTCCACGAAATACCGCAGCAATGAGCCGGATGCCTTCATCTCCCGGCAGTCGGCGGGTTTCCTCCACAACACCATCACCGTCAACGGTGTTGATGAGTTCTGGCGCGACAATCCGATTCCCCGGGAGGCCACAGAACCGCTGGATAATACCTGGGAGCATGGAGAGAACTACTCGCTGTTTATCTCCGATTATCCCTTCCAGCCGGTCCTTGAGGCCACCTGGGAGCGCCGCGTGGTCTTTGCCGACAAATCGTACTGGCTGATGCGGGATGTGGTCACGGCAGCCGACGAAGACACGCTGGATCTGGAGCAGAACTTCCAGTTCGCCCGCGATATCGAGATCGAATTCGACGGCACCATGACCATTGCCACGGCTCCAAACGGCGCCCGGCTGCTGATTGTGCCGCTGGAGGGCAGCCTGCAGCCGGAGGTAACCGAGGGTGATACAGAGCCGCATGTCAGCTACTGGCCGAACGGAAAGGCGAGTGCTGAGAAGGATTCCTGGAATCCCGACCAGCCGCATGGCCGCGGATGGATCGGGCATAACTATAAGCTATATCCCGCCCCCGCGGTGACCTACGTCGGACAGATGCAGAGCCCGGCGACCATCACCGTGGCCCTGGTGCCGCTGGCGCCTGAAGAGGATCTTTCGGCGGCCCCCGAGATCACCAGAACCGCCGATGATGGGACCGTCACGTGGCACCTGCCGGTACAGGACGGTACCCTCGATGTGAGCACGTCCGTTGATGCCTGCGAAATCGTGAAGTAGCTCCCTCGCAACAAACGCACGCAACACAGCGGGTGACCTCCAATCCGGGGTCACCCGCTTTTTCTGTGAGGGCATAACAAGGGTTTCACGGCGGCGGTCGGGAAGGACGTAGTGATGACGTACCGCGAAACACCAGCAATGCAGATGCCTGTGATGCAATCTGCGCTTATGGGAGTGTTTGAGATATGCACACCGTGCAGCGACATGTGATGATAACATTGCTGATTTTCTCGATTTGCGCGATCGGATGCGCTCAGCAGGCGGGCTGTGAGCCTGATGACTTCACTCCCGCCCGCACAGTGACAGCCGCCACCGTCGAAGAGCTTCAGGCGGCGGTTGATGACGCACAGCCCGGCGACCTCATCGAGCTGACCGGGGATGCCTACAGCATGGACTCGCGTCTCACCATCAGCGTTGAAGCCACGGCGGAGAATCCCGTGGTCATACAGGCTGCCGACGGCGCAGAGCCGGCCATCTGTGGCAATGCCGGATGGCTGATGAAAGACTGCAAACACGTGTGCGTCAGGGGGCTGCAGTTTGTCCACCTGGATGCGACCGGCGCCATGGCCTTCGACAGCTGCCAGCACTGCCGCTTCACCCGAAATATCATCAGCCTCGAGGAAAAGGGTGGAGACCACAGCTGCCACTGGGTGACAATCAGCGGCAACCATTCGAGATACAACCGCGTGGATCACAACCTCTTTTACAACAAATCCAGCCGGGGAAACATGTGCGCCACCTACGGCTCCGATGAATCGCTGAACCGACAGTCAACACAGTACGACCGCATCGATCACAACTACTTCCTTGATTTTCATAAGGGCGACCGCAACGGCTTTGAGACCATCCGCCTGGGCCTGAGCACCTTCTCGCATTCCTACGGCTACATCCGCGTGGATCACAACCTCTTCGAACGCTGCAGCGGCGAGGGCGAGATCATCTCCGTCAAGTGCAACGGCAATATCCTCAACCACAACACCTTCGTGGACTGCTTCGGGATGCTCACACTGCGCAACTGCCACGATTGCACCGTCAACGGGAATTATTTCTTCAATCCAGAGGACAATGACGGCCGCTACGGTATTCGCATCTACGGGCAGAACCAGCGCGTGGTCAATAACTACATGGAGAACCTGACCTCCCCGGCGATCATCATGCGCGCGTGTGATATCAAACGCCGCACCAAGCCGCGGCACGAATACGGGGAGGACGAGGAGTGGGGCGGATACCAGCGCATCGTCAATGCTACCGTGGCGAATAACACCATCGTGAACTGTGCGGTGGCGTTTGAAATCGGTGATGAAAACGAGGCCCGTCCGCTCGCGCCGGTGGACTGCACCATTGCCAACAATCTCGTGGTCGCAGATAAGACAGAGATCAACCGCATCCGGAGCCTGCCGGAGAACTGGACGTGGGCCAACAATATCATCTATTCGCCGGAGGGGGATATTGATTTTGGCCTGGACATCGCTGACGGCGGCCTGCTGCGGATGGATCCGAAACTGATCCGGTCAGGGCGGGTGTGGAAGCTGTCATCAACAAGCCCGGCTATCAACGCGGGCGTGCCGGTGGAGCCGCCGGTGGAGATAGATTTCGAGAAGCAGGAGCGTCTTGATACTCCGGACATCGGCGCCGATGAGTTCGCCTTCAGCACGCCGGATTTCGGCCCACTGACACCTGATGACGTCGGCCCGGACGCCCCGTGAAGGCCTGCTGCGGAATGCACACGAGGCCTCACAGGATTTGCTTGTTTGCACCCACAGACCGCGCTATACTTCACATGGCTGATATATACGCTGGAAGAATGGAGTTGACCTGACGTGCCAGACCTGATTATGCATATCAACTATTTCGAACGCGGCTATCCGCTGTCGTACGCCTTCGATAAAGCCCTTGAGCACGGGTTTGACGGCATCGAAGTGCGGGGCTTTTCGCGCGACGGCCTGGAAAGTGACGACTATCTGGACACCGTGGAGACCGAAATCGAGCGCACCGACATGCCCAATGTCACTATGAGCCTCAACGCCGATTTCATGGTCTCAGACCCACAGAAGCGACAGGAAGAGCTTGAGAACTGGACGCATGTGCTCAAGCGCGGCGCAGATATGGGTGTAAAGACCTTCAATGCCTTCACCGGCTCGCTTGCCGTCGAGGGCATTGACCCACTGCAGTTCCATCGCAACGGCTCTGGGTGCGCGACTGCCGACCACTGGAGCTGGGCGGTTGATGCCTACAGGGCTCTCGGTGCGGTGGCTGAAGATGTGGGAGCGCGGCTGGCCTTCGAAACCCACAACAACTACCTCCACGACCTCGCCACCCCCGCCCGCAAGCTCGTGGATATGATCAATTCACCGGCCGTCGGTGTGAACCTCGATATGGGCAATATCGTGATCAATGACAACGGCGAGCCGCTGCAGGAAGCTCTCGATATCCTGGAGGGCAAAATCTACTACCTCCATATCAAGAACATGTTTCTGCCCCGTGGCGGTGGCTTTATCGCCGTCCACATCTCCGACGGCGTCATTGACAACCGGGTGATGTTCCGCATTCTGATGGAGCAGGGCTACGACGGCCCCGTCGGCCTGGAGGCTCCGCGGCAGGGAGACAGGGACTATTTCGCCGAAAAGGACATCGCCTACATCAAATCCGTGTGCGAGGACCTTGGCTGGGAGTAATCACCTCGCAGTTACAGGCGGATATGAGACGGGGCATCCGTGCGGGTGTCCCGTTTTTGATTTACGTCGGGTCACCCCGGAACAGACCCGTGGCTCGGCCTGGGC
>JBKHJK010000221.1:0-5004 GCA_046538215.1 Armatimonadota bacterium | reverse complement strand
CATATATATCCTTTTAGTTACGGTTCTTATTCCCGCACGGCCAAGCAATCAAACCTATAATTCCGTATTCCGGCCCCACGGGGAGGAGTGGGCTATCCATTGTCGAAGTGCTTTATGACCAACGCAGAATGGACAACCGTTTAGCATATTCATCAACTGACGGAGACTGCAACCGGGGAGCAATATCCATGCATGCACGGTATCTGCCGTACGTCTGCCTTGCTGTCGTTCTCATCTTCTGTGTGGGTGTCCATGCGAGTGAGCTCCCCGTGGCCAATCCCGGATTTGAGGGGGAGTTCGAAGCCAATGCGCCGGCCGGCTGGCACCACTACGGCGGCGGGACGGAAGACACCGCCCTGCAGATGGACGATGACGCACATTCAGGCGCACATTCCCTGCGCGTGATTGACGAGGCCCCGGAGATTCGTGACAGCAAATACGCGACCGGCGTGTATCAGGAGGTGGACGCAGAGCCGGGGAAAACCTACCGCGCAACGGTGTGGGTGAAGGCGATTTCGCGTAACCACGAGGCCCCGATTTTCATGCAGATCCGGTTTCTGCCCGGCGGAGAGCAACACAGCGTCACCCTGGCACCGCCGGTGGGCGGCGAGTGGACCAGTTTTTCGACGATCGGCACAGCCCCTGAAGGCACCGAAGGAATTCGGCTGTACCTGCACACCTCCCATTACCACAAAAGCGTGACGCTGCTGGATGATGTCTTGATAGAGGAGCTGGATATCGAGGCCAGCCCGGCCCTGCAGGCGCTTGTCGCCCGCAGCAGCACCGGCGTCGGGGAAGTCGCGATCTTAACCTGCGCACTCCGCTTGTCGCAGATGGTGCTGCCTCAGCGACGATACTTGTGCCCGAGGGCGACGACTATACCTCCATGGGCCAGCAGATCGCCACGGCCATCAATGAGCGCAGCGGTGTGAGCATTCCCGTGACCGACGAATACGAGGGCACCGTGGAATCTGATGAGACGATTATCGCCATGGGTAACCTCAACAACAACCGCATGATCGAGCGCCTTTATTTCAACAAATATCTGCAGATAGACGCCAATAAACCGGGGCCGGGCGCGTACGTGCTGCAGATCGTCCACGAGCCGTACAACAGCCCCAAAGGCAAAAACGCGGTGGTCATCGGCGCCAGTGATAACGAAGGCCTCCAGGCGGGTGTAGAGGACTTCATCTCGCGGCTTGGTGAGGGCCCCGACATCGTTTTGGAAGGGCCGATGCTATATGTCTCCGACGCAGAGCCGATGAGTGAAGGTGCCCGGCAGGACCTGCTTGAGCGGCCCTTTGGGCGAAACCGCCTCCGCGAATTCTGGATGGAAGCGGAGAAGTACCGGGATACCGGTGATCTCGCACACGCCGAGCGGGCGAAGCTGGCCCTGCAGGCATGGCCCGAGCAGGGGATCGCGAGTCCCTCCCACCGTCTCCACGTCAGCGACGAATTCACTTCCGACATGCTGGGGGCGATGTGGGACCTCATCGAGGAGGCGCCGATTTTCACCGATGAGGAGCGGCTGGAGTGCACCAACCTCCTGCTGACCGCTCTGTACATTCTCCCGCATCATGTCTCTGGATACGGGGCTCTCGAAAACAACGACACCCTCCTGTGGAATCACACGACCTTTCCGCTGGTGGGCATTTACTGGCTCGCCCGTTATTTCGACCGCCACTACGGCAATGTTGACGGGCGCATGAATCTGATGTTTGCGAAGGTCCGCGCCGCCTTCGAGGGGCAGATTGATTCCTGGAAGCCACAGGAGGATTCGATGGGCTATTACTCGTATGTCCCCCGGCACACCATCGAATACACGTTTGCCGAAAATGACTACCGCTACTTCGAAAACGGCAGTGTCCGCACACACGCCGATTACACCATGTTCATCGCCGACAACACCGGCGACCCGGGTGGCTTCGGGGACAATCCATACCGGCATATGCCGTACGTGCGCAACATCCACTGGGCGCTGTGGTATTACAAAGACGGCAAATACCTTTGGTGGTTTAATAAGGTGCTGCCGAACGGATACAACAATCCCTACGATCAGAGCATCACACCCGAGCCCGCACCGGAGATCACCGGGACCCGGATGTTTCCCCTGCACCGCAAAGTGTATGACTACACGAAGGACAAATCGTATTACCGAGGGCCGCTTTCACCGCCGAATATTCCCTTCGAAAAAAGCTTCGACAAGATTGCCTTTCGGGAAAACCTCGACCCGGACGGAGAGTACATGCTGCTGGACGGCTATTCGCGCGGAAAACACCTGCAGTATGACGGCAACGCCATCACCAAGTTCTACGCCGACGGCCACGACTGGCTCATTGACGGCGATTACCTCGTCCGCAACACCACCGATCACAACATGGTCAGTGTCATCAAAGACGGCCGCTGCGAGGAGCTGATCCCCACCTGCACGGCCGTGGATTCACTGGCCGACCTGCCCTCAGCGGGTATCGTGAAGACTCGTGTGCACGAGTACAACGGCGCCACATGGCGCCGGACCATCGTCTGGCTCAAGGGCGAATTTGTCGTGGTCCTCGACGACCTGCAGGCGGAGGAAGCGGGGGACTTCACCTACCTCAACAACTGGAAGACCCTGGGCGATAACGCCCAGGAGCTGCAGGACGGCCGGGTCTTCGTCACCCCGGTTTCACAGCAGGCGAAGGCCGGCAACCGAGGGCTCGGAATCGTGGAGATTGAAGGGACGCGTGGTGGGAAGGGCGTGAAATTTGTTCGCAAAACTGCACAGTTGGACACCCTGCTGGATATCCCTGCTGGAACGTATGAACTGACGACATTCGCCCGCGGTAACGGCACCTCCACCGACAGCCTCTACGCTAAGGTTGACGGCGGCGAGCGGGTGATGCTGCATGTGCCCATCGGACGTATCGGCCCCTCCTCCTCATCGCATACCAAGGACACTCCGACTCCGAATATTGAGGTCACCGGAGAAGGCCCGCACCGCCTGACAATCACCCTCCGTGAGGGCCCGGGGGTTGTGCTGGATTATCTGATGCTCCGGGATGAGCAGGGGAACGTGGTGGCCGATTACGACGCCGAGGATGCGCCGGAGGTCCCCGCAGATTTCCTCTCCGGCGAGCCGGTACAGCGTTTTTTCATCAAAAACGACGGTCTCATCCGAAATACCCTGGCCAGCCGCATCAACCACGCAGCCATGAAGATCACCTACCTCCGCCAGCGCGCGGGCGGCGTGATGGAGCCCGGCGACGCCGTTCGCTTCGCCAATATCTTCTACAACGACACCTCCAATGAGCCGAAAAACTATGACATCCGGCGGGTGGATGAGACGAATGTGCTGATCCTCAAAAACGGCGAACCCTTCGGCTGCGTAAACACTCTTCCCATGCAACCGGATTCGTATCACACCGAATTTGTGGTCATGCAGGGGGACGCCGTGCAGCGCGTGATGGACGTGACAGACACCTACGCACGTGAGCTGGACTTCACCACCGACGACACGAATATCATCGTCACCACCCGAAAAACCTTACCCACCGCACAGGGCGAGGCTATTGACATCGAAGAAGGCACATCCGAGGTGGATCCGACCGATAGGCAGGGATGGACTGACTCCAGGAGCAAAACCGCAGCCAGGATGCAGGCACTGGCCGAGCGCGTCACCGACCCACCAAAGACGCAGGACCCGGTCGTGGAGGCTCCGGAGCAGATGCAGTCAATCTGGCAGGCCAGCCCGAAGCCGAGCAACCCGGAGCTGCTGTCACCAATCGAGAAGCTCCACCCCCTTGATCTGGACGGCGACGGCGCCGAGGAGGTCGTGGTGCTGTTCGCCACCGACGCGGTGTGCTATGACACCGACGGCACCGAACTGTGGCAGCTCAACACTGGCGGGACGACTCGGGCCGTGGACACGTACGATATCACCGGCGACGGCAATCCGGAGGTTTTCATCGGCTCCGGCGACGAGCACGTCTATGTGTTGTCACCGAACGGCGAACTGACCAAGAGCCATCACTGCGACATCCCCATAAAGTCCGGCAGCACCGTCTCACAGCCGAAGGTCAGCACGGTCACCGTCGGCGACCTGGAAGATGATGGGGAAATCGAGATCGCCGTCGGTCTTCTGAACGCGAACTTTCTCGTCTATGACCTGGATTTCAACGAGCTGTGGCGGGCGCCGCGCGTGCCACACGGCAGCCGGGAGGTGCAGTTTGTTGACCTCGACTTCGACGGCCCCAAAGAGGTGCTCGTGGCCAACAAGTACGGGGCCATCCAGATCTACGACACCGACGGCACGCCCATGCCCACCATCACCTCCGAGCTCGGTGACGTGGAGATGGCGGTCGGGAATATGGACGATGATCGCGAATGGGAGATCGCCAACGGTTCGGCGACAGGAGTGCTGACATGCGTGCAGTACCCGGAGCGCGAGGGTTTCGAGTTCACCAATTATGGTTTCAACGTCAATGAGCTCATCATGGCCGACATAACCGGAGATGGACATGACGAACTGCTCATCGCCTCGGCCACCGGCTATATCTATATTCTCGACGCCGACGGGGAGGTCATCGCCCAGCGCAAGCTCGGAGACGGTATCAGCGACCTCGCGCTCATGCCCGGCGATGAGCCGATCCTCGTCTGCAGCACCGGCGGCGGATACGTCTATCTGACCGATGCCGACCTCCAGCCGCTGGCCGCATACAAAGCAGGTGCGCCGGTGACACTCGTCCAGCCGCTGCAGAGTGAAGACGGCCTTCTGCTTATGGCAGCAACAGAGGATACGGTGATCTGCCTGCAGCCCTGAACATCTGAAGGGGAGCGCTCTCTCGTGTGGGGTTCGGTGCAATGCTGAGTGATAACATTACCGTGGCTCGGCCCGATGGCTGTGATGTTTACAGCCTGAGGGTGGCACTGTTATTTGACGGCAGCTTCCAGCCCGCGTCATTCCTCTCCATATCCGGTGACTCGGGCTGGAAGCTGGCAATTGATAACGACAGAAACGACATCAAT
>JBKHJK010000220.1:0-5022 GCA_046538215.1 Armatimonadota bacterium | reverse complement strand
GGTCTATTTCGTAGGCGTCGTTGTGCAGCTTCGGGTATTTCAGCTCGTAGTGTTCTTTCAGCCATTCGTCATCGGAGCTTTCGATGGCGGCCTGCAGCTCATTCTTGATCTGGTCCATTGTCTTATTGGGCAGAAAGCCGACACCGCCTTCGACCGTGCATTCGCCGCAGACCATTGAGGGCCAGTCACCACCCCTGATCTTGCCCAGGCATACCTGCACGGGCGCCTCGTAGCGCTCGAACAGCGGGTAGTTCCGACTGCTTTCGATGAGCTCCTCTTCGTAGTCGAGGATGCGGTCGAGGGCGTCCATCATCTTCTCGATGGCGTTGACCCCCTCGTGCCGCCGGCCCATGTGCAGGGATTTACCGGTGGTGGTAAGCTCGAACCAGATGGCCCCACGGTTGGCCGGGAAGACGTCAAAGGTGGTGCCTTCAAAGACGATAACTCCGTCGGCCTCACAGCCCTGGCGGATGAGCGCCAGCGCCCCGTTGCCCCCCACCTCTTCTTCAATGACGATCTGTGATTCGATGCGGCCTTTTGGCTCAAAGCCGATGTTTTTCAGAGCCTTCATGGCCATGACCTTCATGACAATCTGGCCCTTGTCATCCATCGCGCCCCTGCCATGAACGAATTCGCCGTCAAATCTGGGATTGAATGCATCGTCCCAGTCGCCGCCGGGAACAACATCAATATGCGCCTGGGCGATGACACTGCGGCCCTCATCGGCGCCCCAGTTGGTGACGAGGTTGTGGCGGCCCTCGTAGCTCTGCTCATTCTCGCCGTGGCTGTATTCGGGATCATCAAAAATGGTGTCGGGGATTTCGCGGTATTCGGGGTCGAAGCCGAGGTCTGTCAGAAGGTCTTTCAGATACGCCTGCGCCTCCGCCTCGTTGCCCTGGACCGTCTCAAAAGCGATCAGATCCTGAAGCCATTGCAGGCCATCGTCGCTGAGGGCCTCAACAGCGGGTCCGATGTCGTCACATGTAAAAGAAGAATCCGGCATTCTGAGTCACTCCGTGTAAGGTATCCTGAATTCTGTTACCGCAAGCAAATTCGTCGCAACACGACCGCAAACCTGCGTTCCACCTCAACAAACTTTCGCTCCTGCTCTGTCGAGTGTGAGGATTCTGCCCTCCCACGTTGCCTCCGTGCTTTCCTCTGCGGCCTGAAGCATTGCCGCTTCTATAGCGCTGGTGGCGTATTCGTCGGCGAGTGCGAGGATTGAGGGGCCGGAGCCGCTGAGGGCGGCACCGTGTGCGCCCGCCTCGACGGCAGCAGCAATAATCTTTTCCATCCCCGGCACGAGGTGAGCACGGTAGGGCTGATGGAGGCGATCACACATGGCTGCGGCCAGGTCATGGTACTGTCGGCTCACGAGCATCGCAACCAGCGCCGATGACTGGCAGAGATTAAACACGGCGTCCTCGCGCGGCACCGTGTCCGGAAGCACCTTCCGGGCAGCCTGCGTGTCAACCGTGAAATCCGGTGTCACCACCACGGCCTGCAGATTGTCGGGCACATCGAGGCTCACAACCCCGCGCCCGCCGTCAGATTTGTCATAACAGACTGTAAAACCCCCGAGCAGCGCGGGGGCGACGTTGTCCGGGTGCCCCTCCAGCACCACCGCCATCTCCAGCATCTCATCGTCCGGCAGGCTGATGCTCAGTGCGGCTTCAGCAGCCTTCAGACCCGCCACAATCGCCGCCGAACTGCTCCCCATCCCGCTGGCGAGGGGGATATTGTTCTGCTGCCGGACGTGCCATTCACCCGCCAGACCGACCCGATCCGCCAGAGCCCGGGCACTCTGGTAAATGAGGTTCGTTTCATCCTTCGGCAGCTCATCGTCCCCGAGGCCCTCGATTTCGACGACTGCTTCATCGGCCATTTTCAGCGTCACCGTGTTGTACAGCCCCAGAGCGATGCCGAGGGAGTCAAATCCCGGACCGAGATTGGCTGTTGTTGCGGGGGCCTGGACTGTGACGAAGTCGTGAGAAGACATCGGCTCACTCATCCCTGTAGATTCTGGGTAAACGGCAGCTCATGCGCGAAAAGATCTCCTGGGTGATCGTCCCTGCCTGCTCTGCGAGGTCTTCAGCCGATATCGTCTCCTCGCCCTGGCAGCCAAGCAACACCACCTCGTCCCCTGGCGCTGCAAAGACCTCCGGGCCGAGACTGACGATGGTCGAATCCATCGAAACTCTCCCTCTTACCGGGCACCGGCGCCCACCAATCAGGACCGCCGCGCGGTTGGAAAGACACCTGGGATAACCATCGGCATATCCGATGGGTACAACGCCGATATATTCCGGCTCCTGTGCGCTATAGGTGCAGCCATACCCCACCATGTCACCCGGCTGGATTTGCTTGACCAGCGCCAGCCGCGCCTTCAAAGACATCGCAGGACGCAAGTCCGGGACGACCGCGGCCTCAACATCAGCCACGGATCCGTACAGGATATTCCCGGGCCGCACCATGTCGAAACGTCCGCGGGGATACGCAAGGAGAGCCTGGCTGGCCCCCATGTGGGTGATCTCAAACGGCCCCAGGATGGCCTCCGCGCAGCCAACCGCCTCTTCAAAGGCGTCGAGCTGCTTATGGGAGAAGCTGTCGTCATCTCCGGCCACGGCGAAATGTGACAGCACGCCCTCGTATCTGAGGTTTTCCAGCATCCGGAGCCTCTGGCAGGCGGCCTCAACAGTGTCGCACCTGATACCCATCCGGCACATGCCGCTGTCGAGCTTTAGGTGTACCGACAGGCGGCGGTCACCGAGGGCTTCATTGAGGGCCCTGGCGTGAGCCACCGAGATGATGATCGGGGTCAAATTGGCATCCACCACTTCCTCGATCCGCTGCGGTGAAACCGGGCCGAGGATGAGCATTGATCCCTCAATACCGGCGTTGCGCAGTTCGAGGCCTTCATCAACGGTGGCGACGGCAAAAAATTCGACACCTTCTCCGGCCAGCACACGGGCGATTCTGACGGCTCCGTGGCCATAGGCGTCGGCTTTGACGACACCCATCACACCCACTCCAGGCCCCACCGCATTTTGCACCTGGTGCAGGTTGTGGCGGATGGCGCCCGTGTTGATCTCCAGCCATGCACGGTCGCGCCCCGTGTGTGCTGTGTGTCGGGCCGGTGGATGTGGATTTTCTCGCGGCGAGGCGTCCGAGGTCATGTCCTGTCAATTCTACGAGTGTGATGGAGACGAGTCAAGCACTCCGGTTGCGGCCCCCGCCCGGAGGCGGCTGACTGGACTCCCACGCGTGCATGTAATTGAGCACATAGCTGGTAAGTATCGTGCCGACGACGGCGATGAGACCGGCCCAGAGGATAGCGAGGTAGTACGAACCGATCCGCGCCATTTCGCCGGAGATCCGCCAGATGGTCAGTCCCATGATCACGCCCAGGGCAAGGATAACGAGACACGATCCACGGACCGTCTGGTCCATTGCCCAGCTTCCGGAGGTGTCGGTTGGCGGATATCCGAGCTGCAGGCCGCCCTGGGGCAGCTTCCTTTCCGAAGCATCGGAAAACCAGCCATGAAGAGTGTAATAAAGGCGTCGGGTGGCCTTTGCAGCGCCCTCGATAGTGTTGGCCTCCCGGCAGACGAGACTCAACGCCCGGGACTGATGGCGGGGCATGTGCCAGTGAATGATGATCCGCCGCAACCCCGACACCGGTGGGGCCATCTGCACGCTGTCAATCTGCTTGCCTGGCAGCGACCAGTCGAACTCATCGCCGTGATAGACGAGGGTGTCATTGCGGACGTACAAAAAGCCGACATCGCGGTCGGTCTCGCCGCCCCATACCCGAAGGCGTTCACCGGGTGAAAACCCGACAAACACGGCTCCCAGTGCGTCCAGATCCACCTTGGTGCGCTGCTGAACCTGTGTCTTCAGGCGACTGCGGAGGCTATAGTTGCCCAGCAGTGCCACCGTACCGTGGACATACCACGGCGCCAGACCCGCGCAGACAAAAGCCGCCAGCGTCAGAACTCCCAATATATATTCAGGCGCCGAGGCCCACAACTGGATGACAGCAAAGACCACCAGAAATGGAGCAGCCCCCGCAGCCATCGTGGCGGTCGCGGCAATGATCCGATTGCGGCGTTTGAGCTCTGTCGTATAGAGTTGCGCAGTCATGCTTTCAGCCGGTCTCGTGGCACTTTATACGGTCCGGCTTTCCACGATATTGATGGCGGTGTCGGCGAGCATCTGGCCGGCTTCGGGGGCATACCGGGCGCTCGATCCCTCGTAGGCGCCGGCCCGAAAGGCCGCTTCGGTGGGAATATATCCCTTATAGCCGTTGGCCAGCTCTATGAGAAAAGTGAAATCGGCGGGACTTCGTTTCTTTATCTGCAGGCCAAACTCCACGAAATACTCTCCGGGGATGCCGACAATGACCAGCGGCCCCATGCCGAGGACCTGCACCTCGACGTCTTCAGAGGTGACGCCGGATTCGACCAGCGCCAGGGAGCGCTTGGCCCGGCCGCGCTCGAAGTTTCCGGAGGAAATCTGGCCCTCAAGGTCTTCGGTCTCCTCCATGATGCGGCGGAACTCGGCGATCTGTTCATCAGAAAACTCCCGCAGCGGCAGCTCGACCATCGCCGATTCGGCCCACAGCGGACAGAGATCCACTTCGGTCGCCTCAAACTCCGTTTTCAACACATCACCGGCGAGGATCCTCCCCATCCGGCGGGCGTGGTCATAGCCGCCCTGCCTCCGGCGACCAAACACGTTGATGTGGTTGATATTCCCACACGCGCCGTTTCCGTACAGACCGAAGAAGCCGTCACCGTACGCGTCATCCAGCGTCTGGCGCATATAGTAGGGAAAATCGGCCGAATACCAGGTGTTGCCACTTCCGAGGACGTCGAGGTGATTGGCGAAATTCACCAGCGCCCCACACACCAAACCGCCCCGCTGCAGATACAGAACGCCAACATCCGGATCAATCGGCCCGTCGGAGGCCTTCACGGCGGGATTGCCGACACCCGGATTGGTCTGCACGCTCCCATCAGC
>JBKHJK010000219.1:0-5025 GCA_046538215.1 Armatimonadota bacterium | reverse complement strand
AATTATGCCCTGGTTATCGCGGTGCTTGTCGTCGCGTTTGTGTTTTTGCAATCACCGTGGCCGTGGCTGGGATGTGATGAGGCCGCCTGGCTCACCTCGGCCATCAAAGCGTTGAACGGGAAGGTCATCGGACAGGAGGCGCCGCTGGCCAAAGGGCCGTATCTGCTGGCATGGCACACCGCGGTGTATGCAGCGCTGGGGCCGAATGTCGTGGCCCTGAAGATCGTCGGGATGCTCTGGTCGCTGCTGACCGGTATTGTCATCTGCCTTTTGGCACACCGCTTTGCGGGGAAGAGGGGGGTCATCGCCACGGGTGTCCTTTATATTGCAGCCACGGCCGACCCGGCGATGCGAGACAGTGTGTATGCCGAGACAATTCTTATGCTTCCGGTGGCGGCGGCGGTCTGGCTGGTTATCAGCGGCCTGGACAGGAGAAGCTGGTGGCATATTGTTGCCGCAGGACTGCTCAGCGGGATCGCTGTATTGACCAAGCAGACCGCTTTTTTTGGTGTTGTGGCGCTGGCGGGCGCAATATTCATCATCGGCCGCCGGTCGGGTCTCAAAACAGGTGTGCGGCGGTGTGGCGCATTCATCGCCGGGACGATCGTCGCCGCGGCGCCGTGGATCGCGTACATCCTCGTATATCAGCGGCCCGCGGAGGCGGCCGATGGCATGGTCGGCAGTGCCGCGCAGTACCTCGGCAGGCTCGACCTCCATGCAGTGATCGCCAACCTCGGGTGGGCGAGCGTACATGTTTTTCCGCGTTACACAATCGTCATCATTGCCTCCATCGGCGGACTTGTTATGCTTTTGCGAAGCTGGCGGCGCGGAGATCGCCCCGGAGAGTTCGCTTCCCTGTCGGAACACAGAGACTGGGCGATCGTGGCGGTGACGGGCAGCCTGTGGTATCTGGCGTCACTTGCCAGCGTGGGGGCGACGTTGCGGTTTGCCGCCCATTATTTTAACCTGTTTGCCGCTCCGGCGGCCCTGCTCGGCGGGCTGTGGATAGCGCGCGCGTGGTTCAGGGGGGGCCTCCGGGAACGCGCAAGTGGCGCCCTGAATATCCCCCTCCTGGTGGCAGTAACCCAGATTGTGGTGATCATGGCGCTGGTGCCCGAACATGTCGGGCGCTGGCAGTACGCGATCGCCACCGTGCGCGAGGGCTCGATATGGCAGGAAGCCGGAGGGTATATTCGTTCCCACACCCGCCCTGACGACACAATCTTTGTGTGGGGCGATGACAATGAAGTGGCCTACTGGGCGCGGCGCGAGCTGTCGGCGCGAAACCCGTGGATCACAAACAGCATTCTCGGCTTCAGTCATATAGGCCCGCTGTATGCTGCCAGAGAGCGCGAGGAGATAGACTGGGAGCGCCTGCAGCGACACCTGCAGGAAAAACAGCCGGCCTGTTTCGTGGTCGCCCCCGGGATCCAGACGACACCCCCGGAGGTGCGTGAGAATTTCGGGACCGACGACCTGCCGCGCCTGAAACAGATACTGCACAACAGTTACGAGCCTGATAAAACCGTCGCCGGATTTGAAATATGGTGGCGAAAACAGACTGACCGCTGAAGGAGCCAGTCACCGTGCCAAAACCGCAAATCATCAAGCTCGGGACCGTCGAATGTGACCTCGTGGAGGCCACGCCGGTGGTCTGGCAGGGCCGACTGCTGCGCTATGAGTACGTGCGGGCGAAATACTACAAGCCCAATCTCCACGGCTCCACGTACTTCCGCTTCGTGGACTGGGACACGGGAGAGCAGGTCGGCGCGAAATTCGCCGAAAGCTACGTGCTGGGATGCGCATACACCGAAGGTGATACCATGTGGTCATTTGGCTCCAGCACCTGGGGTGGGGAAGAGGTACGGGCCTTCTGGTCGCAGGACCTGCAAAATTGGGACAGCGCCACCGCCCTCGACCTGCCCGGCTGGGGCATCTATAACACCAGCGTCTGCAACACCCCGGACGGGTATGTCATGGCCTTCGAGGCGGGGGAGCCGGAGGACCTCGTCGGCGAACGCTTCACCATCTTCTTCGCCCGCTCGGATGATCTCATAAGCTGGGAGGTCCTCTCCGAAGAGCACAATCACACGAAGGAGCGCTACGCCGCCTGCCCGGCCCTGCGATACCTCGACGGCCAGTATTACATGATCTACCTGGAGGCCATCACCCACATGAAGCCGACGAACTGGCAGCTTTACATCGCCCGGTCGCCGGACCTCATCCATTGGGAGCTGTCGGATATGAACCCGGTGCTGGCGGCGGATGATGATGACCGCCAGGTGGCCAGCGAGCGGTTGGGCGAACAGTGCCGCGAGCGGATCAAAACGGCGGCGAATATCAACAACTCCGACTTCGACCTGTGCGAGTTTCAGGGGCGGACGTACATGAACTATTCGTGGGGTAACCAGCACGGTGTCGAACACCTCGCCGCCGCGTATTACGACGGCCCGGTGGACGAGTTTTTGCAGGGATGGTTTGAGGCCTGAAGCCTTAGCACAGACCGTGGTCCGGCCCTGCTGCTGTGTTGTGGGGACCTTTGATAAAACCCGTGACTCGGGCTGGAAGCTGGCGACAGACAACGTCGCCACCTGCGATTTGTAACGACAAACAACCAAATCGCAGGCCGAGCCACGGTTCTTTGAAGGTGAGGGGCAGATCACCTTCGGGCCGAGCCACGGAAAGTTTTGTGGTGTGTGCGAGACTCCAAAGGCTCTTGGAGCCACGGGATCTTTGGTTCTTATGAGGCACTGTTGCGTTTGCCTGCAACCCCCTCCGCCCCGCAGCAACCAAATCTCCCCGTCACTGGCAAACAACGCCAGTATCCAAAGTTTGATACACGTCAATGTACCTGTGTAACGCCCTCCTACCGCCGTTGCCGTTTCCCCCTCTTCCAGCATGGAGAGGGGGCCAGGGGGTGAGGCCGCCGTCGCTGTCTCCCCGGCCTCTGGAGTTTGATAAACGACCACCAAACGTCCACGCAGCGGCGGGGTTCAATACACGCCGTGGGTTTCGATGGCTTCGGCGAGGGCGAGGATATTCTCCCACGGGACGTCGGGCTCAAGGACGTGGGTGGGAGCGACAAGCAGGCCGCCGTCGAAGCCGACGTTTTGCACCGTCCATTTGACGGCCTCCCGGACCTCATCGGGGGTGCCGAAGGGCATGGTGGTCTGGGTGCCGATACAGCCCCAGAAGGCCAGCCGGTCTCCGTATTCTCTTTTCAGCTCGGCCGGGTTCATACATTCGGGCTGAATGGGGTTGAGGATATCGAAGCCGATCTCGATGAGCTCGGGGATGATGGGGCGGATGTCGCCGTCGCTGTGATACCACGCGAGGATGTCGGGATTGATGCTTTTGGCACCCTGCACGACCTTTTTCCACCGCGGCTTGAGCCACTGCCGCCACATTTGGGGACTCATCATCAGCCGGTCCTGCATGCCGACATCATCACCACAGTGAAGCATATCAGCGCCCGCTTCGGCGTACCGCTGCGCCATAAAAGCGCGGTCCTGTGTAATCTCGTCGAAGATGCGGGCGGCCAAATCGCGGTTCAGCACCATGTCCTGCATGAGCTTTTCCATCCGTGTCAACTGCCAGGCGGTCTCCCAGATATGCCCGACGCCGCCGGAGACAAACCACCCCTCGTCATGCAGCGCGGCGACGTTGGCTTCAAGGTGTTCGTGGCGGTATTCGGGCGTATAATCGGGCCACGGGTATTCGTCGAGTTCCTCCATTGTCTCGGCGCGTTCGAGAGGGTATCGGCGCTCATAGAAATGGTAAAAATCGCCCGGGATGCGGGCACTGCCGTATTCGTTGATGACGGTGTCTTCAGGGAGTTGTTCGCAATACCAGCAGGCGAAGTCGGGTGTTTGACGGGGGCCCTTAAACCCGACACTGCGGCGTTCGAATCCGAAGTAATCAGCGGCGCTTGTGACCCCTGTCTTTTCTTCAAATACCTCCTGCACCGCCGGGGTGAAGCTCCATTCTTTGGGGACGCGGTCGGGCTTTTGTCGGCGCATGGCGGTGATGACGCGCTGTCTGGGCGACATCCGGGCAGGCATATCGTCCTCCGTCGGTGCGTGAGCGGGCTGGTTGGAAATCCAAAATGGAAACACGTATTTCGGTGCAGCCGCGGCAGGTTCCTCCCCGGTGGCCGGGCGAGATCCGTAGCGATTGGTGATTCAAATCCGCCGGGAGATACGCAGCGATGCAAAACGGCGCCCCTGCAAAAGAGGCGCCGCCGTGCAAATCTGCCCTTGCAGGGCCCTGATTATTCCTTCGATGTGTCTCTGTTTTGCTGCAGGGAAATGACGACATTGCCCTCGTCAGCGTCCGTGACGACCGTGACGGATTTGTCCATCTTCTCCTCTTCGACGCGGAGGATGAGTGTCTGCTGGCCCCCGTGGCTGATCTCGGTCTTTTCAGCACCGGGCAGTTTATCCTTATAGAAGCTGGCGACTGTCTCAAAGCTGTCGTCAGTGGTGAACTGTGCGGTGATTCTGTCGAGATCGTCGGTCTGCATCGTGTGGGCGCCCTCCTGCTCGGCACCCGGATAGACGGGGATTTCGAGGCCGGAAAGATCGCCGGACTTTCCGCCGGTCATGGTCATCTTCTTGCCATCCTCGTCCTCGATGGTCATCTCCACGGTCTCGCCATCCTCTTTCCTGACTTTCACCTCGCCGTCGTCACTTTTGACAGTGGTTTCGCCTTTGTCCTCCAGCTCTTTTGCGGCTCTGGCGCTGTCAGCGGCCTGCCTCGCGCCATCAGCCACATCCCGGGCGCTATCCACCGCCTCCTTTGCCTTCCCGCAGCCCACAAGCGTCATCGTGAGTACAAGTGCTATAACCAGACCTGCGATCGTGAGTTTTCGTGACATCTGTATCCCCCCGTGCATTTTTAGGTGCCGCTATGGTAGCACAAACTGATACCGAAGCATAGGTTTGACTGTCAGGGTGATAATACCGTATCAAACTCTTACGGCCGTCGAAAGGTAGCGCTCGGGCGTAGCCCCCGCAACCAGCTACG
>JBKHJK010000218.1:0-5041 GCA_046538215.1 Armatimonadota bacterium | reverse complement strand
ACTCTCAAAGGGCGTTGACTCGGGCGGAGCTGATTGCAGGTGCGGTGCAATCAGCATTTGAAGTTTTATGAGGCACTATTATACAGAACACCAAATGTCCCGGTGCATCACCTCAGATCTGTGTATTGTATTTGCTCAGCGTTGTGTGTACCTGACAAATCCATGCGCACTCGAATAAACTTTGAAGTTTATATGAACAACAGCGCGTGCTTCTTGTTGTTTAACCTCTACAAGACTCTTCTATCCTCTTTATATATTACGTGCGGAAAATGCGTACGGGGGCTCTGCGTGAATTTCTGGCGGGGCTGTGTGTTTTTTTCGTACAGACCCATTCGTGTTTTACGTACACCCTATACGTTTTTTTCGCATGGGGTTAAGCAGGGCCTCTTCATCCCCCATACGTATTTTACGCACAGGGACAAATTCGCTCTCCTCAACGTAAATGTCCACGAAAAGTGGCGTCTCGGCGCCTTCTGAAAAAAGCTGCAGAAAGGGCTCCGTGGCGGGGATGTGGATCGAAAACTTTCCGCTGACGCGCTGCAACGTTTCGGGCTTTAGTGGATGTTCATAGTTATACTGCCTCAGACTGAGCGGAGCCGGAGCCACGGCGCGGCAGTAGCACACCGGCGGTCCCTCAATGACTTTGGTTTCACCGGCCGGTGCGTCGGAGAACTCCACATGGCGGATCAGACGGTAGCCGGCAAGTGGCTGTGGAGTGTGGCGCAAGAATATCTTCGGCACCGTAAAGTCCGGAGGATCTGCCGAACACAACTGCCGGTACGACCCCGCCTCATGACGTATCACCTGGCGCACGATGAGCCGGCCATCGGGGTGCCAGCGCCAGAAGCGCCCTTCGACCACTGCCACCCTCTCCCCCACTCCGCTGTACACATGCGTACAGCCTGGCCCTCTGATAGCCGCGTATTTTTTGTCATACGACCAGGTGTATTGCTCCGGCGCGACTTTCATCTCCAGCCAGTTGCAGAACTGTCCGTGTGCACTCAAACTCCGCACCGCCCGCTTCAACGACCACACTTCGACCACCACTCCGATCACCGCATCAGGCTTCACCCAGCCGTACTGGTCGCTGTCTTCGCCAGTCATGTCGCGGTTGTCGGCGTGTGTCCAGATCTGCCCGACATCATTGATATATCGGACCCGTTTTACCAGCGGGTAGGTGCGGCCGGGCAGAGAAAAGACGATCACATCACCGGGGTGAAACTGTCCTGCGCGCTCAATGACACACAGACCACCGAGCGGAGGAAGAAGAGGACGCATGGAGCGGCCAACCACCGGATAGATTCCGAAGGACGGAAGGAGATGAAGCACGAGGCCCAAAAGCGCCAGCGCCAGCACGACCGACAGGCATATTCGGCGCTTTCTGCCAAACCGCATCGGCGCAAGCCACTTCCAGCGCATACCGCCCACCTCCGCACTCACCATGACCGCAGATCTCCATATATCTATTTGGCCACGCCGCCCAAATCTCCTGCTGCAGGTTATTGGCGGCAGGAGATTTGTTGGTCTTTTACCATCGTTTCTTGCACAGGCAAACAAATAAGACAGGGTGCCTGTCCTGTTCGCATGTGGCGTCGGCTGATCCAGGGGAGCTTGATTGCCGTATATCAAACTCTAAATGGTGGCGTTGTTTGCCAGCTACTCGGTTGCGGGTATGTGGTTGTTGGGGTGGTATTACTGTTCGGTCATGTCGGGCCGGTGGCTGGTGCTTTCAGGCCCATATCCGGGGGCGAACTTGAGGCTATACATGCGCGACAGCGACCGCTTTGCGTCGTACTCCTCGACAACTTCGATGCAGCCGAGCTCGAGACACTCCTTCACACCGCGGCGCACGGAATCTTTGTGCAGACCCGTCATCCGGGTGATCTCCGAATAGCCCACCGCGGCGTAGCCCTCTTCCCTGCCGTGATACAGCACGTGGTGGGCGATGGCCATGAGGATTTTGAAGCCTGATCCCGAGAGCCTGGGCATCAGGTCTTCAAAGGTTTCGTTTGGCACCTGGGTGAAGCGCGGCCAGGTGAATCCTTCGAATTCAAATTCGTCGGCGCGTGAATCTGTTCCGTCTCGCGATTTGGGCAACGATTTCCCCTCCCGCCCCATAGTTTGACGTGCAGGCTGCGTCAAACATTTGGAGTTTGCTGTGCGACGATCAAACATACCCTTGACAGACAGGAGGGTTTCCGCTATCCTGTTTTGCAGACAGCGGTGCCCGGCCTGCCAGCCAGGGTAACCTGCATAAAAGCCCCTATGTCAGATTTTTAGACCGCCTGGTGCTGCCACACCCGGCGGTTTTTGCTTTGTGTATCTACGTCATTCCCACACTCCAGCGATATTTGTCCACAATCGCCACCCGGTCTGCCGGACCAGAGCGCCACTGTGGTCTCCGCCGTCCCGTCTGCCAACAGGACGAACGGTCGCGGATATCATCCCGGCGGTGCCACCCGCGGGGATGATGGTAACTGTGTCTGTCAAACACGAGGTCTGCGGCTGCCATCTTTCGATACAATCCTCGCAAGCCGTGTGGGTGCATGTCCGTCACAGGCTCATGAGGATCTCTCATCGGCGCCCGTGGAGTCTTTTTGCAGCGCCCCAGGCGTCCGGGTGTCTGCGCGGCCGCTGTGAGATGGATGTCCCGGAGTCCCCCGATACTCTTCACGGTTTTTCCCTTAGTCGTTATATGTCTTTTGCGCCTGTTCGTGATGTATTGTAGCAGCTTCATTTCATGAAAGCCTTGCAAAACCCTTGTAGTTTTCTTGCGATGCGATCTGAAATCCCCACCGCATGGATGGAGGTGCTGCTTTCGGTTCTGTCCTGCCCGCAACTGCGCCCGGACACGTCGCCCTCTCCCCCGCTCCGGCGCCTCAGTTGTCACAGATGTCGGGCCGATCACCGCTCGCCGGTTCGCGGCTATGTGATGCGCGGCGCCGTGGCCGGTCCGGACTCGGGCGTAGCTGATTGCAGGGTACCTGTTTAGCGTCACAAATCTGATGATACCTCCCAAAAACCCGTGGCTCGGCCCTGGATTTTGTTCTTTAAATCCAGGGTGGGCACGTTGTGGCTGTTGGTGCCCAGCTTCCAGCCCGAGTCACTTCCACCGGTTTGTGTGCGAAAAATCCTGCCATTCATTGGTATCCCCGACGCAAAAGCAGGCAGCCGTGACATAAACTCAGCCGCGTTCATCCTGCAGTGATTCGATAATCTCTTCTTCGCCGGCTTCAAGGCCGATGGAAAGAATGGCCCGGGCGATTTCAGAAAGCTTCCACGATTCGCCGCGCTGAAGTTGAAGCTGTGCCTGGAGATTGCGGAACCGGTCTTTGAGCTGTGCGGGCATATACACATGAAGTATTTCTGTATTCTCCTGCGAACTCCTTCGCGTGCTAGCGTTGCTAGCGCGTTTTCGCGTATCTGAGCTGTCACGTTCGGGCGCTAGCACATTACTGATGTCCATCTTCGGTCGCTTCGGCACTGGTGTCAACCTCCCTGGCCAGGCGCTCATACGAGCGGGCGATCGCGCTGTCAGGCTCGTATTGGTGGATCGGCACCCGGGCAATAGCTGCGTATTCTGCTGCAACGCGTTGCGGTATTTTGGTTTTGTACAGCGGAAGATCCGCGCGCATCAGGTTATTCCATACATCATCACTGACGGCCGTGCGTTTGTCGTATTGGGTGAGGACAATTCCGGCGAGTTGAGCCCCGACGGTGCGGATCGAATCCAGAAGCTTCCCGAGACCCGACATCGCCCACACCGACGGCGTCATCGGCACCATGACTCCATCGGCGGCTCTCAGAGCCGCTACAGTGAGCTGGCCGAGATAGGGCGGGCAGTCGGTCACAATATAGTCGAACACCTCATCTGCGGGCTTCACAGCGCGAAGAAGACACTCTGGATCGGGGTCCTGGGCCAGCGAAAGCTCAATCGCCGCCAGATCGAGGACCGACGGCACCAGCTCGAGACCCTCAACACCGGTCTCATAGGTGGCGTCCAGAATGCCGATATCTTCGATTAAAACGTCGTAAATGGAGTAGCCGTCTTCGGGCGATACATCCAAGCCTGCGGTGAGGTTTGCCTGGGGGTCGAGGTCAATCAGAAGATCCCTCCGGCCCATTTCCGCCAGGGCTGCGGAGAGATTCAGGGCAGTTGTGGTCTTGCCCACGCCGCCTTTTTGGTTGGCAATTGTCAGTTTCATCTTTGGTGTAATGTAGTGGTGTAATGTCAGGCGTGTTGCCGGTAGCTTACAGGAGCGTTCGCACGCTGTCAAGGGAATATATCAGCATACGCACACACAATCGAGCAAACACGCCCGTGTATTATCACGCTAGCGTAAAGGCGTACAAACGATATGCACACCCCACCGCACTAGCATATTCTTGTCCGCCGTCCCCGGAAATGTTGGACGTCGTCTGTAGGGCGCGGACCTGTGCCGCGCCGGTCGTGATTCCTTTTTGCCGCGCCGATTGTTGGGTCATCGGGGCTCGCGGCGGGGTACAAGCCCCCGCCCTACAGGAACAACATACGACCACGACAACAGCTGAAGACGGGGCGCGGATTTGCGAGTGCACCAGCGTCATTTGCCGTTTGTCGGTCGTGGATCCTTTTGGCGGCGGCGATTGTTGGTCATCGGGGCTCGCGGCGGGGTACAAGCCCCCGCCCTACAGGAACAACATACGACCACGACAACAGCTGAAGACGGGGCGCGGATTTGCGAGTGCACCAGCGTCATTTGCCGTTTGTCGGTCGTGATTCCTTTTTGCCGCGGCGATTGTTGGGTCATCGGGGCTCACGGCGGGGTACGAGCCCCCGCCCTACAGGAACAACATACGACCACGACAACAGCTGAACACCGTCCTTTAGGGGAGGCACTCAGGGGCGCGCTGGCGAAGTTCTATCGGCAGTGTTGTGTACAGAGAGGGGCGAGCATGGACCGCAGCGACGGCGGCAGCACAAAGAGCTTTCTTGACCGCGGGCACAATTATGCCCTGGTTATCGCGGTGCTTGTCGTCGCGTTTGTGTTTTTGCAATCAC
>JBKHJK010000217.1:0-5068 GCA_046538215.1 Armatimonadota bacterium | reverse complement strand
AGACAGGACCGATCTCGTGGACCTGTTCGTCGGTGCGGAGGGCACGCTGGGGGCATTCAGCGCCATCGAAGTGTCGCTAACGGACCTGCCAGAGGAGATTTTCGGGTGCATAGGCTTTTTCGAAAGCGCCGACGTTGCGGTTGAGTTTGTCAAAGAGGCCCGCAGACGGTCGCGCGCAGATGACGACCTCATCGAAGCGCTTTTGCTGGATTACATGGACGGCACCGCCCTCGACCTCATCAGGGACGATTACCCGAACGTGCCACCAAACGCAGGTGGATCAGTCTATTTCGAGCAGGTACTGGACGAGGATGATGAGGAGAAAATTCTCGCCTGGGCGGAGCTTCTGGAAGAGTACGGCTATATCGAGGACTGGAGCGGATTTGACGACCGGGAGCAGCAGCAGATGAAGGATATGCGCCACGATATCCCGGAGACGATCCACGAGATCGTCCGGCAGCGCGGGCTTTCCAAGGTGGCCACCGACCTGGCGGTGCCCGAACAGCACCTCGATGCGATGATGGCGGCGTACCGGCGCATCGGCGAAGAGTCGGGATTGCATTATTGCTTCTTCGGTCATATCGGCGACAACCACCTGCACTTCAACCTCCTCCCCGCCTCCGAGGAGGAAATGGTCAAAGCGAAGGAGGCGGCCCTGGAGCTGAGCCGGATGGCTGTGGAGCTCGGAGGCACGATTTCGGCCGAACACGGCTGCGGCAAGAAGACTTACAGCTATCAGGGGCGCGAAATTCCTCTACTGGAACTGATGTATGGTGAGGAGGGCCTGCGGTCGTGTGCACGAACAAAGCGTGCGCTGGATCCTGAGGACCTTCTCAATCGCGGAAACATCGTTCCGGTGGATTTTTTGAAATAGATATGGCACAATAATGTACAAGTAGTTTCTGTCGCGCTTTCCCGCCAGGGATAGCCAAAAAGAAGGAATCACCCGTGGCACCGAGAATTGAATATTCGAGGTGTAACGGAGGATTTCCGGCACGTACCTGAGGAGGCACGGTCTCATGAAGTCGCGGACGTTGTTGTTTGTGATAGCAATTCTGGCCCTGACGACTGCATTGATGAGCGGCTGTTTGTTTGGTGGCGGCGCTGATGATGATGGAGAGGAGGCCGCCCCCGGTGAAGAAGGCATGCCACCCGAAGGTCCCGGCGAAGGACCTCCTGGTGAAATGCCCATGGATGAAGACGGGATGGCGCCACCCCCAGAGCCTGGAGCAGACTTTGGGCCTCCTGAGGGCCCCCCGGGCGAAGCTCCTGCCGAACCCGACAGTATGGGCCCACCCGAGGGTGGTCCCGCAGGCGGCGGTTCTGTGAGCGCAGCATTGGACATGAAGCACAACGGCAATTACGAGGGCGCTGCCGATGAACTGAACAGCGTGCTGGCTTCCGATCCAAACAATGCGGAAGCCCACTGGGCTCTTGCGTGGATTCTGGCCGAGCAGGGCAAGACCGATAATGACTCTGCCAAAATCAATGAAGCGAAGCAGCACTTCAACCAGTTCATAGACATGTCCTCCGACCAGTCGAAAATCAGTGAGGCTGAGGCGGCACTCGCCCGGCTCGAATAGACCGCATCCGGTCTATTGGGCTTTGTGATCTGTACTCAATCCCCGTGACCCTGTCGCGGGGTTTTTTTTCTGGGTTATCTTTTCCCGAAATAAAGCAGTAATCTCACATCGGTGTGCCGAAGAGTGCTACGTTGTCTGACCAACGTGCCTGGAGGAATGCAAAATGACACAGAACGCCGATGAACTGGCGATCAATGGCGGCCCAAAGGCCGTCACGGGATTCGAAGCAGAGCCAGAACACAAGATATGGCTCGAGGAGCTTATAGAGGTTCTGGATATCTGGAACCTCCCGAATGACGCCCTCACCGACATCCGGGCGATTATCGAAGAAAAGGGCCTGGAATCTCCTCACCTGTTCAGGTATTACGGTGAGCGGTCGAAGGTCGAAGAGTTCGAAATCGCATTCCGTGACTACTTCGGCACACGCCACGCGCTCGGAGTCAACTCCGGCACCTCCGCGCTCATTGCCTCCATGGTCGCAGCAGGCGTCGGACCGGGAACCGAAGTGATCATCCCCGCCTACACCTTCTTCGCCACCTGTGCCGCCGCCGTGGTGGCGAAGGGCATACCGGTCATTGCAGAAGTTGATGAGACCCTCAACCTCGACCCGGCGGACGTGGAGGCGAAGATAACCCCGCGCACGAAGGCGATTGCCGTCGTGCACATGTCCGGGGTCGCGGCACAGATGGACGCGATTATGGAGATTGCCGACCGTCATGATCTGCTGATCATCGAGGACGCCGCACAGGCCGGAGGTGGCAGCTATCACGGCAAACCACTGGGGACAATCGGCGACCTGGGCTGCTTCTCGCTGGATTATTACAAAACATTCGTTGCCGGCGAGGGCGGTGTTATCAGCACCGATGATGATTATCTGTACATGCGCGCCCAGAGCTATCACGACACCGCCGCATGCTGGCGGCCAAACCGCTATGCCGAAGAACGCCGCAAGGGAGAGCTGTTCTGTGGCGAAAACTATCGCTTCGGCGAGCTACAGGCGGCCGTGGCACTGGCGCAGCTCCACAAGCTCCCGGACAGGCTGCAGCGCTGGCGGCACAACAAGCACCGGATCAAAGAGGCCATTGCCGACCACAAGGGCCTGTCATTCCGCCGCAACCCCGACCCCGACGGCGAAGCGGGCTACACGCTGACCATGCTCGTGCCCGATGAGAAGACGGCCACTGACATGCGCGAAGCCCTCAGCGCCGAAGGTATCGGCGCCGGCGGCAGCTACTCCGACGAGGTCCGCGACTGGCATGTGTATGCCTACTGGGAGCACCTGATGGATCTCAAAACACCGACGGACGAGGGCTGTCCATTCACGTGTCCGTACTACGAGGGAGATACACCAAAATACACGCCCGACATGTGTCCGCAGACGCTCGATATCCTCAGCCGGACTGTCAGGCTGGGCATCAGCGCCACCTGGACAGACAGCGACTGCGACAAAGTGGCCCGGGCAATCAACAAAGTAATGTCGGTGTACCTGTAGCAAACGGTCTTTGCCTCCACCAAATAAAAGACCCCCGGAGGCAGTCCGGGGGTCTGTTGGTGTCTGTGGGCGCTTGGGTCAGAACTTGACTTCCATCGCCCGGGGTGGGCATGCCGGGACGCACAGCTCGCACGCGATGCACTTGTCGGGATCGAACTTCACGTGCCGCGTTTCGAGGTCCATTGATAGCGCACCGGTCGGACAGACGGTGATACAGGCTCCACACTCCGTGCACTTTTCCTCATTGCGCACGATCTGCGCCTCCATCGGCTCGATGCGCACGCCCTGTTCGGCTGCCCATTGAAGTGCATCGTCGAGGTTCTGTTCTGTCCCCTCAAAGCCGACCACCATGACGCCCTCCTGCTGAGGGCTGATGGAAGCACGCATGATGTTAAACTCCAGATCGAACTTCCGTGTCATGGTCGAAGTCACGGGCTTGTCGAGCTGGTGGGCCGGAAAGTGCATAACGACTCTTCGGGCGGCCATCTATTTCACCCCCCTGTTGTTAACGGGGCGTTCTGGAAGCGGATGGAAAGCGGACATGGTATCGGCCGACGGCAGGAGCTCTGCAGGTTTGCTGAGCGTGAAAGCGCCGTCATCAATCCACGCTTTAAGTTCCTCGGCGATTTCTCGCGCCCTGACGTAGCTGGACAGCGGCGTTGTCGGGATCTTCCGTCCCCGAAATTCGATCTCACCGCTCTTCAACTCCGCATAGCTGACATGATCCAGGGCACTTGCCTCGTTGTTCGGGTAATCGTTGCTGTAATCGGTAATCGGAGCAGCAATCTCCGCATCACTGACGCCGGTGTAGCGAGCCATATCCGCGTTCAGTATTGGTATCGGAATGCCCAGCCCGACCGCCAGGGACACGCCGTATCCGTACATGGACACACCGACGATCCGGTCGGAGCGCATATTGTTCATGTCCCCGGTGACCGCGATGGTCCCGGCACCACCTTTGGGCACGCCGTTGTCGCTGCGGGGCACACCCGGGTTGTGCTGAGTGCCGTGATAATACACATACCCCACACCGCCCCCGAGATAGATACGGGTGCCGATGCCGATGGTGCGGTAGTACGGATCGTTCAAAAGCGGGCTGAGCTGGCCGGCGGAGCAGTAATTCGCCGATCCCAGGTCGGCCTTTACGACACCCATGTAGGTGTATATGTCGCGGTCTTTCGCAAGATTGACCGCCACACCGTAGTTCTGGTAGCCGTTACGGGGGTTCAGCAGGCTCGCCTGGTTCAGTGTCTCTATGTTGATCCAGGTGTCCAGCTTCTTGCGCGGGTAGCAGTCGGTGCCGTACGATTCGGCGGTCAGGCGCACGTCTTCGCCCGCGATCAAATCCTGGATGACGTGAGCTCCGCCGTACGGGAAGTTGCCCGGGTGTTCGCGGTTTCTGGGATCGTTTTCGGGCAGCTCTGTGGCGCCGATGTACAGATCTACCGCGGCCAGGCCACTGTAGGCGGGCACATCATTAAGCCACGCCCTCGATATCCGCATTCGCGGGGTGGTGTGGCCGATGTTGATGATCGCCCCTGAAGAGCACATCGGACCGAATGTGCCGGTGGTGACAACGTCAACGTGTTCGGCCGCCTGCTCGGCGCCCTCCTCACCGACGATATCAACCATCTCTTCGGCGGTTACGACAACTGCCTGGCCCTTCCTGATCTTCTCGTTTATCTCGTCATACGTTTTGCTCAATGGAATGCCTCCTGTTGGCCGCAGCAGACTCTGCCAGAAGGGCAGCATGATGACTGCGGCAGACGATTATTACTGGTACGACAGATTCAGCGTTGCGCCCATTACGCGGGCGCTGAGGCATCGCCATAGGCATCACCAAAAGCTGAAATAAATCGTCGCTGCCTGTCATCTTCTGATCCCTCCTTCGCAGAATCTACCCGGCGAACAGGGATGTTCGACGGGCATGTCCACAATGGCGTTACAACCCTATGTACGTATGAACGAAAACCTGCTGAGGCCAGCAGAGCCG
>JBKHJK010000216.1:0-5083 GCA_046538215.1 Armatimonadota bacterium | reverse complement strand
ACACTAAAGCAACCGTGTGCGTATTTGTTCGCGATTGGAGCCGAACGAAGGTTTATTACCACAGGCTCTTCAAAGTGCCTGCCAACAGCGAGCATTTCACACTTCAACTCCCCGCGCTCAACAAGCTCCCGCTCAAGGGCGTCGCGACCATCGCCTGGCTCGCCGCGGATGACATGGACGCGGAGTTCGCGTTCGCCGGTCCGACGCTGAAGGTGGATCCGCATATTCCGCAGGTCCGTCCGCTGGAAGACCTGGGGGTCTTTTCAAAGCCGCGGGAAGTCGGATTTTTCATGCAGATCCCCAACGGCACGAACGACGTGCGCGGCTTTCTGACACACCTGAAGACCGAGACACCCGACGGTGTCAGCATCGCGTACGATAAGCGCAAGATGCAGGTTGCCCCGCGGGCCATGACCTATTTCCCCTACCGGCCGAAGCTGAAAAACGATGGCCGATATCATCTCCTGCTGCGTGTCCAGACCCCCGACGGCGGACACACCTACCGGTTTGATGAATATCCGTTCACCATCGCCCCCGTGCATGAGGACGAAGACAGTCCCAATGGGCACGTCGGTGTGTGGATGACCGGAGAAAGCTATGACGAAATCCAGGCTGCCGCCATGGCCGGGGCGCAATGGGTGTGCATGGATGTTGAGTACACCGATCTGCTCGCCAGCTACCGGTTTCGGTCGCGTCTCAGGACAATCGTCAACGCCGCGTACCGCGTGAAATCCCGGAACATGCAGGTGGCGATTCGGGTGCGCATGCCGGACGAAAGAGTGCTGCCCGGAGCCAATGTCATGAAGCAGTTCGCCCACGACGTCACCAGGAGGCTGTACGGGCTGGTTGACCGCTGGATCATTGACACCCCCGATGAAGGCAACGATCTGGCGGCTGTGATGGCGGCCCTGATACTCGATGCACAGCAGGAGACAACCCCGGCGATGGTGCCCTTCGAAGGGGGATATATTCCCTTCGGCCCCGGTGCGCGGACGCCCGAAGAGCTCATGCAGGGCTTTCTCGATGAAATGCAGAGAATTGTCGAGGGGACGGAAGCCACAGGCGCATCTGCAGAGGGTATGAAGACGGACATCTGGCCGGGCCGGATCATCCAGCAGTACAGCGACGCAGCTGCCACGCCCGAACCGACCGGCGATGAATCTGAGACCGATACCGGGATCCAGACTCCTGACGCCGGCGCTTCACCCGCCTGGGCCATCACCCCCTCGCCTCCGGCGGCGGTGACCGGCGATGCGGCGTTTGCAGCGATGACCCGCGAGATGGCAGCAGCACTGGCCGACGGCGCACAGACGGTGTTGTGGCGATCAACTGATGATGCGGCACTGCTGGATGACGACGGCTATGCCACCTCCGCATGGCTGGCGCTGCGGATGTTCGCCCAGCAGATTCAGGAGATCGAGACGGTTGAAGAGATCGAGATCGGTGACGGCTGCACCGCACTGCGCTTCAGTGGAGCCGACCACGATGTTATCGTCCTGTGGACCGATTCCGGTGACGCGGAGATCGTGCTTTCCGGATCCGCCGGTGAGGGTGAACTTGTACGCTCATCTGCCCAACGCAGCACCGTGCGATGGGACCCCGGGAACCATTCAATCACCATCGGGACGGCACCGGCGTACCTGGTGCTGGATCCCGGCGCCGAAATCAGCATCACAACCGCAACCGCTCCCGGTCTGTAACAGCCGATCGCCGCAGATGAATGGAGGAAATGCCGCCGAAGGACGTCAATACTACCTTCGACGGCATTTTTTGTGTGAAAGAGCGATAGTATGAGCGAACCAGAGCTGTCGTATCCAACTGTTTTGACCATTGCGGGGTCCGACTCCGGCGGCGGCGCCGGAATCCAGGCCGATCTGAAGACCTTCACGGTGCTCGGCGCCTATGGAATGTCCGCCATCACCGCCGTGACCGCCCAGAACACCACTGCAGTGACGGATGTGCAAACCATCAAGCCGTCCATCGTGCGGGCGCAGATTGATGCGGTGATGTCCGATATCGGCTGCAAAGCGGCCAAGACGGGCATGCTTGCCAATTGCGAGATTGTCCAAACCGTCGCCAGCGCCGTATCAGACTGGGACATCCCCCACCTCGTCGTTGATCCGGTGATGATCGCCAAAAGCGGAGACCGGCTGCTGGAGGACGACGCCACCGACGCGGTCATGGACGAGCTTCTGCCACTCGCCGAAATCGTCACCCCCAATCTTCCCGAAGCCGAGGCGCTGACGGGCATGACGATTACCTCCCGGGAAAACATCGCGGAGGCCGGACGGAAGCTGTGCTCAACAGGCTGCCGGGCGGCGGTGATCAAGGGCGGCCACATGGAGGGTGCGGCCGATGACTACCTCTACCAGGCCGACGAAGACAGCCTCCATGTCCTGACAGCAGAACGTGTTGACACGGAAAACACCCATGGCACCGGCTGCACCTTTTCGGCGGCCATCGCGGCCTGTCTCGCCTACGGCCTGGACATTCAGCAGAGCGTGACGGTGGCCAAGGAGTTTATCACCTACGCCATCCAGAGCTCGCTGTCGCTGGGATCGGGCCATGGTCCCGTTGACCATATCGGCGCCGGAGCTGTCATCGCCCAAAAGTTCTCCGACTCGGAGGAGTGAGCGACGCCTGTACAGACGCATCTCATGCACAACAGGCGATAATGCATATTGATCTTGCCTACGGAAAAACCGGTCTGACCATCGAATTACCCGATGAAAAGGTCCGGGATGTCCTGCACATGCCGAAGCTGCCCCCTGTGCAAAATGCCGGGGAGGCGGTTCGGGGTGTGCTGGTGGATCCGGTCGGATCGCCCCCGCTTACGGAGCTTGCCCGGGCCTGCGACACCGCCTGCATCGTCGTGTCTGACATCACCCGGCCGGTCCCCAACGATGTGGTGCTGGAGCCGATGCTTCAGGTGCTGGTCGAGGCCGGTATGGCGCCGCAGGACATCCTCATCCTGGTTGCTACGGGGCTGCACCGCCCGAACACTGAGGCCGAGCTTCGAGAGATGCTGGGGCCGCGGGTGATGAGCTCCGGCTGCAGGATCGAAAACCACGAGGCGAGAGATACAGGCGCCCACATCAGGGTCGGGGCCACCCGGCAGGGCACGGAGGCGTTCGTTGATGGCCGATACCTGGCGGTCGATTTGGAGATCCTGACCGGGCTGGTGGAGCCGCACCTGATGGCGGGCTTTTCGGGAGGCCGCAAGAGCATTTGTCCCGGTACCTCCAGCGCCGAGACGATCATGGCCTTCCACCGCCCCGAGCTGATGGAGGACCCGGCGGGAGTCGCCGGAAATATGCAGGACAATCCCGTTGATCTGGAGGCCTGCGACGTCGCGGGGCTGTCTGGCGGCGCGGATTTTATCGTGAATGTCACCCTCGACGAAGAGCGCAATGTGACAGGCGTCTTCGGCGGCGGCCTGTTTGCAGCCCACCACGAGGCCGTTCAGCGGGCTCGGCAGCAGACGACCGTGACGATAAACGAGCCGGCCGACATCGTCATCACCACCGGCGGTGGCTATCCGCTGGATCTCACCTTCTACCAGGGCATCAAGGGGATGGTGGCGGCCGGGCCGGTGGTCAAAGACGGCGGCACCGTTATCATCGCCCAGCAAAACGCCGAGGGGATTGGTGGCGAAGAGTTTCAGCAGACACTTCTGGAATCTGACGATATACACGAGCTTATCAGGGAGGCGCTGGACACCGGCCGCCGGGAGATTGATCTGTGGCAGGTACACAAGCTGGAGCTGCTGCTGCGCCGCGTGGAAATTTTCAACTACTCCACAGGCGTCGCCCATGACCTGCAGCAAAAGCTGTTTGTGACACCCGTTGCCTCTGTCGAGGAGGCCGTGGCGGACTGCATCGAGCAGTACGGGCCGGATGCAGCAATCGCCGTCATCCCCCATGGTCCGTATGTGCTGGCACAATGTAATGACTGAGGTTTGCATTTGCACACAACAGTGCCTCATAAAAACTTTGCACTCACAGAAATGCGAATAAATCGCCCTGTGGGTCCTGCCTTGCATCTTTTATTCCGTGGCTCGGCCCGAAGGCTGTGGTGTTTACAGCCTGAGGGTGGCGGATGGTGTTTATCCGCCAGCTTCCAGCCCGAGGTAATGCCCTTTGAGAGTGTCTGGGAGTTTTATGAGCCACTACTGCATTTGCACACAACAGTGCCTCATAAAAACGAAAAGACCTCGTGGCTCGGCCCTGGATTTTGTTCTTCTCTAAATCCAGGGTGGGCACGTCGTGACTGTTCGTGCCCAGCTTCCAGCCCGAGTCCACACCTTTTTTGCCATCGAGAGCGGTCACAATACACTGTTTGCATTTACCAGGTCGCTGCACTATCCTGTGGCCGGTCTGGCGCAGGGCAGCCACATCTTTTTGAGTACCACTGTTTATTATGGAGGGAACGACAATGAAGATCGCTTTTATCGGCCTTCAGCACTGGCACGTCCCGTTTTACCTGGAGGCTCTTGCGGACATTGACCAGCCCGTCGCCGCAATCGCCGATGTAGATAAAGATTACGTCGAGCGAACCGCCGAGTGGGTGGACGCCGCACAGTACACCGATTACGAAAAGATGCTGCGGGAGATCGAGCCGGACCTCATCTGGGCTCACGCCCCCCACGATACCATGACCGAGCTGGCCGACTGGCTCGTGGATCACGACCTGCCCTTCCACATGGAGAAGCCGATGGGCCTGTCGTGGCGCAAGCTGGCAAAGGTCGCCAAAAAAGCGAATGAAAAGAACCTCTGGAACGGAGTCGCACTGGTGAGCCGCCAGTACGGCATCATCCAGCGGCTGAGGGAGCTGGGGGAGGAGATCGGCACCGTCGGGCGCTATTACTACGGTCTTTTCGCCGGACCTCCCTTCCGCTATCCCGACCTGCACTGCGGCTGGATGCTACAGCCGGAGCGCACCGGCGCCGGCCCCCTGTGGAACTTTGGCGCGCATGTCGTGGACCTGTTTTTGCTTCTGGGTAAATCCCCCGTCGTCGAGGTCAAAGCTCACTGGACGCATTCCATCCACGGGCTGGACATCGAAGACCTCTGCTGCATCCAGA
>JBKHJK010000215.1:0-5090 GCA_046538215.1 Armatimonadota bacterium | reverse complement strand
GCCACATACAGGTTCTGAGTGTGCATCATTCGCTGGCCTCGGAAGCGCTCGTGTACGAATGCCGCCTGCGGGGTGTTGGCCTGTGGGTGTGGACGGTGGACGATGAGCAAACCATACTCAGGCTGCGTGACCTCGGTATTGACAATATCGTCACCAACCGGCCATCGCTGGCCCTGAAACTTGTCGGCAGCGGAACCTGAACGAACGGTGCATGTCTCACCGGCTGTATGTGCGCCCCTCGCATTCCTGTATAATAAAATTGTGTCTCACAGTTCCTGTGAATAGGAGTTTCGTATGAAACCGAAGGCAATTGTAGCGGGTGGAGCGGGCTTTTTGGGCTCGCACATGACGATGTCGCTTCTTGAGCACGATTACCATGTGATCGTTGTGGACAACTATGAGACGGGATCGCGGCGCAATGCCAGGGACCTCAGGGAACTTGGCGCGGAGGTTATAGAGCACGATATTTGCGAGCCGCTTCATGTGGCCGGTGAGATTGACTGCATCATCAATATGGCCTGTCCGGCCAGCCCGGTTGATTTCGACCGACTGCCCCTGCAAATTATGAGAACCTGTTCTCTGGGCACGGAGAATCTGTTGAACCTGGCTCGCATTCATGATGCCGTGTTTCTGCAGGCATCAACCTCCGAGGTGTATGGTGATCCGGAGATCCATCCACAGAAAGAGGAATACTGCGGAAACGTGAATATTGCCGGTCCCCGTGCTGTCTATGATGAGGGCAAGCGGTACGCCGAAACGCTCTGCCATACCTTTCGACGCCATTATGACACCCGAGTGCGGATTGTGCGCATCTTCAACACATACGGGCCGCGAATGCGTCCCGACGATGGCCGTGTCGTTTCAAACTTCATGACCCAGGCGTTATCCGACGAGGCCCTTACACTCTACGGTGGGGGAGAGCAGACCCGCAGCTTCTGTTACTGCTCGGATCTCATACGCGGCATCTTCGCCCTGCTGAATTCGGAATATACCGAGCCGGTCAACCTTGGGAATCCGACGGAAATATCTATCCGGGAGCTCGCGGAAATCGTGCTCGAGATTACAGGCAGCGATTCAGAGCTCAAGACCGTCCCCGCCCTTCACGACGACGATCCGAAACGGCGCAGACCCGAGATCACCCGCGCCCGCGAGGTGCTGGGCTGGACGCCCTCCGTTGACCTGCGCGAGGGGCTGATGAAAGCACTGCCGTGGTTCAAAGGATTTGTAGATAGCTGAAACCGTTTGTCCTCTGAGCACCAGCATGATACCATGCACCCTGACGGGGTAAAACCAAAGGTTTCTTCACTCCCCCGGACGGTCACATTTGACCCCTCCTGCACAGCCATGGTCCGGGTTTTGCGCTTCTGATAGAATACGTCAGTGTCCGATCACCCTGACAGGATCAGGCCGCGTCTGCGGCTGCGTTTTTCGTGTTTATAAAACGGACGATAAGATAGTGGCAAAACTTGTATTTTGAAGGATAAAAGGATATATTGATATAGTAGGCTGAATGGCCTCCAATATGAAGTGCCGAGATGAAAGATCATGATGGCACAGCGACCAACAATTGAAGATCTGCAGCATATCAATAAGGGCGTCCGGGCTTCTTTTCACCGAATTTTGTACGAATACGGGCCGGGCAACGGGACCATCCTTTCCCTGCCCTTCGACCAGCTTGTTGAACACGGCCCGGGACACGAGTTCAAATGGGAGCGGTCCGCAAAACCCGAAGCCGTCATCGAATTAGCCAACCGGGGTCCGTTTTCAGCGATGGTGTTGTCTGTCGGGCAGGCCCAGAAGTACCATCCAGAAATCGAAATCCCTCTCATTGTGAAGCTCGACGGACACTTTTACACCGGGAAAGCCAACGACGACAACTATCCGATACACACCAACTTTGGCAGCGTACAGGAAGCAGCAGAAATCGGCGCTGACGCAGTGGGGCTCACCTTCTATCTGGCCAGTACTCAAACAGGTCAGGACGTCGAGCGGATCGGCAAAATCCGCAAAGCCGCCCACGACGCGGGGATGCCGCTGGTATTGTGGGTGTACCCACGCGGTCCCGTCCCCAACGAAACGCAGATTAACAGCATGCTGTGGGCGCATTATGCCGTCTCTGCCGGCGAATCGATCGGCGCCGACATCGTGAAAACAAAGTTCCCTGATGTCGTAAGTGCCGCCAGGCGTGAGGCCTACGAAAGCTTCATACGGGACGAATACACCGGCAAGATATCTGAAGCAACCCGCTATCTGGAGTACGAGCCCGATATCAGCGCACTGCACGAATATGATGCATCCCTGGCCAAGGGCGAAAAACCCGACTACAATTCGCTTCTGTCCGAAGAGGAGCATATCGAGCGCGTTGGGATTGTCACCGGTGCAGGGACGCGGACCTTCGTGATCTACTCCGGTGGCCCGCGCATCGAAGGTGACGCCAAAAGCGCGCTGGAAAAAACGACCAGGATCATCATGGAAGCCGGCGCCGAGGGACGTATCATCGGCCGCAACTTCTGGGGTGTCCCCATTGAGCAGAGTCTTGAACTGGCTGAAACTGTTTGCACCGTGATGCAATCAGATGAATACACCCGCCCTCAGGGCGGTTAGAGCGCAGACAATCATTGTTGTGACAGCGTGTTTGACTGTCAGACAATTGATTTTCAAATGTCTGACTCAATTTCGGAGGTGACCTACAATAGGTACACTACTTTCAGGACGAGAACTACGTGCTATCTTCGACGGCTTCTGCCCCTTTGACGAGGACATGAAGCTCAAGCCCGAAAAGCAGCAGCGGACCATTCTGGCTGCAAACTCCAACAACTGGTGGGAAAGCCGGGCGTTCATCCAGGCGGCCGCACAGGGCGACCAGTCTCCCATCATCGTACAGTTCTCCTACAACTCAAACCGCAAGGTCGGCGGCGACCCTGATACGGTGTTCGCCCCCGAAGGGGTCGAGTTCTTTGCCAATCCAGTCGTCAACGGCGCGAAAGCCAACGTTGACTGGATGGAAATGGAGGCCGACGCGTGGGGCGCTGACTATGTCGCCATCTCGCTCGACCACTTCAAGGTCCCGAAGTTCAAGCCCGGCACTGAATACAAAGCGGCCGCAACGCCCTTCGACTATGCCGACCTTCTCGCCGATGCGATTGACTTCCTCAACGACAAAGGCCTCCAAAGCATCACCGCAGAGGTTGATGACGAGACGTTCGCCGAGTACGTTGGTTACCTCACCAGCACCGAGTACCAGGGGTTCCGGCGCGACTTCATGGATACCGTCACTATCATGGACCCCGCATGGGGCATGATCGACACCGAGGCAATCCCCTTCGTTCTCGACTTTGCGATCACCCGGGACTTCTCCATTGGTGTTCGCCAGGGTCTGGGGAATGCCGACATGATGCTGGAAGCTGAACTCGGTGCCACAGGCACCTCGGGCGACGAGATCGAATATGAGCCGATGCGCGGAGAAGAGCTCGAAGAGTTCGCCCACCTGGCTGCGGCGTTTATCGAATATACCGGTGCAGAGGGCATTTCCTATGACATCGGTATGAAGCACGCCGCGAAGGCCGATGAGACCCATCCGGCCGACGAAGTCAAGCTGGAGAAAGTGCAGGGCACAATCATCGAGGAGACCGGTTACTACGCCGCTTACGCCCAGCACGGCGGCACCGGTGCGGCTGACGTCAGCAAGGGCCTTGTCGGTAAGACAAACGTCAACACGGCGTTCCTCGTTGCCGGCTCCTGCGCACGCGCCGACCACTTCGTAGAGAATCTCGAAAAGGTCAAAGCCGGTGATAAGAACGTTTGCGGCACCGGCGTGGAGACGAAAATCTATCTCGAGGCCATCTACCAGGCCACAGTCGAGCGCTACAAGACCACCGGAAGCTGGCAGACCGGACCGGAAGTTCGTGAATTCCTGGTCGAATAGGACTGCCCAACAACTGAATAGCTAATACACCGGCAGGACCGGTACCAACATGTGCGGAAAAGGATACCGGTCCTGTCTTTTTCTTTGCCCAATCAAAACAGTGGTGGCATGAATATGCTCCCGTTCGCTCCAGTAAAGAACCCAGGACGCCCAGTCGGCAGCCTATATCGTTTGTGAAAATATTGAAGCCATGCGGAGGGAGCGATCATGATGTGCCCGGCACGGTATTTGATGCTTCTGGTACTGGCAGCGCTCGTCAGCGTCGCGGCTGCGGAGGCCTTTGTTGTCACACGGAGTGCCAGCCCCGCCTGCGAGATACTTATTCCTGATGACCCGGCCCCTGCCGAGGAGTTTGCCGCCGCCGAGCTGGTGGAATACGTCGAGAAGATCTCCGGAGCAACGCTGCACATTGCCAGGGAATCGAAGCATGGCCCGGCTCCGGGTATATATATCGGACAAACACAGGCAGCCGCACCACACCTCGCGCGCCTGAACGATCTGCCTCCGGACAGCTTTGTGCTGCTCATTGATGACGATGTGTTTCTGGTCGGTGATTGTGGCCGCTCCACGCTTTACGCCGTCTATGAGCTTCTGGAAAAGGAAATGGAGTGCCGGTTCCTCGCTCCGGGACAGCTGTGGGAGGATATCCCGCGACAGGGCACCATCACACTTGACGAGACCGAGCGCACCTGCAGCCCGGGCCTCAGATATCGCTTCAACCGCATGTCCGTGGATCCTCCGACGCACGAATTCTTCCCCGATGTCCTCGACTGGGCGGTGAAGCATCGTATAAACATTGGCACCGGATGGCCGGGGGCCGAGCCGTCTGAAGCTGTCGTCAAACGCGGGGGGTTTCGCGCACACATGCACCCCCACATCCTCCATAAACTGCTGCCCACCGACGAGTATTTGAAAGAGCATCCAAAATGGTATGCGCTGGTGAATGGTGAGCGTAAAGACCTGGGCACGCGGACACAGCTTTGCACCACCAACCCGGAGGTCATTGATATTGTCGCTGAGAAAATCTCGGCGCTTTTTGACGAGTATCCGGACCTGGAATTCTTCGGTCTCGGCCAGGCGGACGGCACGGCATTTTGTGAATGCGATCGCTGCACGGCACTCGATACTGGTGAGATGTGGAGCAACATCTACACCACCAAGCCGG
>JBKHJK010000214.1:0-5125 GCA_046538215.1 Armatimonadota bacterium | reverse complement strand
TTCTCCCACATGTGCGGCGGCTCGGTGTTCTGGCGGTACTGCAGGAAGATTTCGCGATCCGGCAGAGCAATATCCGCACCCTGCAGAAGACCGGCGACTGAGAGACCGTCAAAGGGGCAATGGTCCCGCTCCTGGAGGTCACACAGCTCTATGAAGGTGGGGTAGAGGTCCATGTGAGTGACCAGCTCGGTGATGTTACGCCCTCCAGTGATCCCTCCGTTTGGCCAGCGGATGAAGAACGGCACCCTGTGACCGCCGTCGTAGTAGGAGCCCTTCCTGCCACGCATCCCCGCGTTATAGCCCATGCCTGAATCAGGGCGAAAACCGCCCGAGGAGCCATTATCGGTCATGAAGATGAGGATCGTATCATCGGTGAGGTCGAGCCGGTCGAGCAGATTCGTCAGCCGTGCCCAGTTTTCGTCAATATTGGTGATCATCCCGTAGAACTCAGGCTCCGGGATATCGGGATTCCCGCGGTACAGGTCGGCATATTCGTCGGCGACGAGATAGGGGGAATGAGGTGCATTGGTCGCGAGGTAGCAGAAAAACGGCTCATCGCGGCTCTCTTCGATGAACGCCATCGCCTCATCAAACCAGATGTCGGTACAGTAGCCCTCGTGCTCGACGGGCTCGCCGTTGTGGAAGTAGGTGTCATCGAAATAGCTGTTGCCCCAGAAATCGGGCGTCTGCCCGACACCGCCGCCCTTATGTGCAACAACTTTTTCGAATCCCCGATCCTGCGGGCGGTATGGATAGTTGTCCCCCAGGTGCCATTTACCGAACATCCCGGTGCGGTAGCCGTTGTGTTGGAAGGTGTCGGCGAGTGTTGTTTCATCGCGCCTCAGGATGGATCGTCCCCAGCAGGTCGCCCATGCGCCGTTGCGGAGGGGGTTGCGCCCCGACATAATCGCACCACGAGTCGGCGTGCACAGTGGCGAGACGTGAAAGTCCTCACAGCGGGTGGCGTTGACGAAGAACTCGTCGAGGTTCGGGGTCTGAATCCAGGGATTGCCGGTACATCCCAGGTCGCCATACCCCTGGTCATCGGTCATCACGATGATAACATTTGGGCGCCGTGCGCTCATCACGCGCACCTCCACGGGAGATCGTAATCATAGGCGGTCAATAAGTATTTCGCCCGGGATCGCTGCAGACCTCCCATGCAAATAGACGCCCCATATATGCCGGGATGCATGGCAGGGGCGAATATGTTATCCATGCGTACTATCAGCGTGCGCTCATAATGGTCGGAAGCGTCGCGAGTTCTTGCCTGGTGACCCTGCCGTCGCCGTTGAGATCGGCCGCCTGAATGCTGGCCCATAGGATCTCCGGCGTTTCGTCCGGTGTCAGGGCATCGTCGCGGTCAACGTCGAGCTGCTCATACAGCGTGACGTTCGGGTCGTAGGTTTCAAGCGCGTCTCCGTACTCCGCGGAGTAGTGCTCCGCACTCAGTGGGGCCACATTCTCCAGTTCGCTGAGCGTAAGAAAGCCGCTGCCGTCAATATCGCACTGCTGCAGGCGCACATACAGGTGTGCAGGGACCTCATCTGAAGTAAGACCGCCGTCAAGATCTTCGTCGAAATTCTCGAAAAGCTCTTCGGCGTACGTCGGCTCTTCCGCAGGGGTTGTCGAATCTCTCGCGCCGAGATGTTCCAGAGCGGTGTCAATTCGCATGAGCACTACGACCGCAGACTCGGATTCACCCAGAAGAAAAGCGCCTTCTGCCAGCAAAAGGAGAACCGCAATCCCGCCGATAGCTACCATAGAAGACTTGAGGTACATTGGGCTCCCTCCTGCGCCACCAATCTATTTGGGCCGCCGTCGGTTGGGACACGCATGCAGCACCTTGCGTAGTCACGAATCCAAAGACGCAGAAAATGCTGCCGTGATTCCATTTGTTTTTGCGTATTGAGGAGGTTTTTCAGAGGGCTCTATTTCACGGGGGCATGCGTCGCGAAGGCGGGTGATGGTTTGGGTGGACAGGTGAAAGCCTCATCAGGTGTCACCAATAACACGAGCACGGCGGACCGGCCATGCCGGCGGCAGGAGAATAGCGATTGTTGTGCACAGGCCCGCCCAACCTTGGAAGTCTGCGCGAACACCGTCCTTTGCCGTCCTTTGCAAAATGCTCTCGCTGGCTTGCTGTTAGCGCTCGAACTGCAGCCACGCCGAGTTCAGCAGCGTGATCTCGTCACACTCGACGACGGGATAATCGCGCACCGTGATTGAATCGGCAGTTGTTGACTGCACCTCAAAGCCAGTTCGGGGACGCGGTGTGTCTTCGGTGATCGGCAATTCTCCAGCGGCGATCACGTACGCGCCCTGTGCCGCGATGTCAGGAGGGAGGTTTTCTGCGAGATGATAGGTGCTGCCGGAGGTGGAGGCGACCGGCAGAGTAAGGGCCGGCTCTGTGATGCTCACATCCACCTCACCGCAGCGAACATTCGTCCCCTTGAGCAGATAGGTGCTGAGTACACGGCCTGCGGCATCGACCGAGACAAATGCGATCTCTCCGGCTGCTGTGACCGGGCCGTAAGTGCGCTGCTGTTGATCCCGCGTGGAGATGAGGTAATCCGTGCGATCGGCCATGTCCACCCTGACTGCGATGACGTCGGTGTCCGCATCGTTGGCCACCAGGCTGGCCGCGTGAACGGGTGACACGTCCTCTTTGTACGGAACCATGACAGCCGCGTATTGTGTGGAAAGTGCCTCTTCGGCCTCGTCGGCGCGGTGCTCCGCCAGAAGCTGCTGAAGCGGCGGGTTATCGAATTCACTCATCTTGCTGCTGCGCCATCCCGGGGAGTCGGCGACGATAACCCGGTCCACGGTTTCGGTATCGTTAAGAATCGTCAGGTCCATCTTGCGGCCGTCATCGTCCCAGGTGAAGGTGTGGGGCGTATCGGGAGTGACCGCGCAGGTTTTTGTGAGCCATTTGCTCCATGCCGGGGCAAGTTCGACGTCAGCAGAGGCTGTGGGTGGAGTCCACTCTTTCAGCGAGCCCTTGCAGGTGAAGGTGTATTGATGGGTCTGTCCGCCGGTGACGCGGAAGAGGTCCACGACGTAGTGCTGCCGGTCGGGCCGCTGAACCATGATGCAGGTGCGGCGATACTGCTCGCACTGCGGATAGGCGTTGGAGCTGGAGGCCTGGATGACCTGGATACCGGGAGCGTTGCCGAACAGCTCCAGGTCGCTTCCACACCCCCGCCGTGCCTGGTCTTTTTCATCAATCACGACGAGATTATGTGAAAGGGAGCTTCTGGCCCAGACCTGTCCGGAAAGCCCGTCCGGAGTGAGCTGGCCGCTGCCCGAGAAGTATCCACGATCAATCACCATCTCCTCGCCGTACGCGTAGAAGCTGGTGCTGAGGATATCGGTGTGCCGGTGCCCGGTGTGTCGCGTCCAGCGATGCTCATTGCCGTTGATATACAGGGCGGTGGAATTATCGCCATTGCCACCGCGCAGGACGCCGACGTGCCAGCCAGGGAACCATTCGGTGTAAAGTGGCAGTCCATGGTCATCGGCGGAAAGGTCGAGTTCAGGAGACCGGTACCACAGGGAGTATTCACTGCCCTGGTCATGCAGATTCAGTCCGGTGACGCTCTTATACAGCCCCGCGTACTCTGCCCCTTTTCGCGCCACCAGCATCTCGATGTACAGTGGGTTGGGGCCGGTTCCATGATGCGTATCACCGATAACAGGAAACTTGCCATCGGGCGCCAGCATTCGAACCATTGAGACAAGCGCCAGGTGAAAACGTCCTGCGGCGAAGGGGTTGTAGTTCTCAACACGCGTGCCCTCTTCCGGCTCATAGTCGGGCGGGTCGCTGTAGTTATACAGCAGGTCTGGAAGCTCCCGCATGTTGGAGAAGTTATGGGCCGCGTAGGCAGGGGATTCGGAATAAAACCCGTCGAAATGGTATCGCTCGCCGAAGATTCTTTCGAAGCCCCGGATCGCCCGGTGGACGCGGGGAGGTTGCTGAAGAAGCAAACCGACGGCGGCACTGAGACTGTAGGTAGCCACACCCTTGTTGCTCACAGAATCCCAGTATTCCATATCGTTGCATCCGGCCTGCAGTAGATCCTCGACGATGCGGGTATGCATCTTTTCAGTCACGACAGGCGTGCCATCGGGGTATGTGGCTTCGTGGATGAGGTCGTAGGCGATGGTCATTTCCAGAAGTGGGCCGGCGTCGCTACCCTTGCCATGAACGCTCAGTCGCCCGGCGCCCCAGAAGCCGTTGTACAGCGTTGACCAGTCTTCACCGCGGTTGAGACCGTACGCATTTCTGACCGTTTCACGCGGGAATGTACCTCCGCTGCGGGGAGTTTCGGCCATGATACGCGCTGCTTCGGCGGGAGGGCAGTCAGCGATACTTGTATCGTAGGAGTGGTACAGATAGTTGGGATACACACGGGCGAACCGGTCCAGAATCCACGCCGCCCGCTCAGCGTAACGGACGTCTTCGGTCACCGTATATGCTTTGGCCAGGGGGAGGAGCTCGTTGTACGCCCACCGCACTTTTCCGGCCCTGACCATGCCGGTGAAGCTCGTCATCTGCGGCCGCTTGCCCAGCCACTTGAAGGCATGCTTGTTGCGATTTTCGGGATCATGTTTTTCCTCGGGTGTCTCGTAATACGTAAACGTCTGGCCCATGCGGGGGCATTCAAGAACGCCGGTTTCGGGATACTCCTCGTTGGGATACACCGTCCCGCAATACCTGCAGCGAACATGGTCGGGATCGTTAATGCTCCATCTGAAGGCGCCACTGCCCATCACCGATTTTTCGCCCACACAGGCGGGGCAGTTCTGTCCGTAAAAGGTGCCCGGGGTGAATTCCGGGATGAGCTCCTCGAAAAACTCCCGGTCCTTCGCCAGCGAAAACTCGGCGCGTCTCTGCCATGAGTTGGCAATCGCCTTTGCCCAGTCGTACCGCTCGATATTCCGCCGCGCAGTCTCAATGTCATTGGGCCGGTATAACGTTCGTGGATCTGCGGACACCGTGTAAGTCGCAGCGATAAGCAGCAAAGCGCAAACAACCAGCAGGCAAAGCGCTCCTGACATTTTCGAGCCAGTTACTGTGCGCATCATAACACCTCGGTGACGATGCAGGGCCCTCATCATGGCC
>JBKHJK010000213.1:0-5140 GCA_046538215.1 Armatimonadota bacterium | reverse complement strand
GCGCTGTATCCGTGGTTTGGCGGCGCCGATGGAGGATCCGCGGAGATGGCGAACTACTTCTCCGGCACCAACCTTCCCTCCTCGATGCACATGCGTGATCTCATCCACCGCGCCACCGGCATTGATCTGCTGAATAATCCCTGGTACCACAACAGCGTGTATTACACGATCTACTCCCATCCACCGAATCATAACCGCTCGCTGTTTGGTGATCACGGGGGTGGCCCCAAATCCGGACCTCCGGGCAGCAACCGCTACGTAACAACTCGCTACCGGGCGGCACTGTTCAATGATCCTTTTGCCGCCGCCTACGCCCGGGAGTATGAAGGCAACCCGCTGCTACGTGTTTCTCTGCGCGAGGCCTATGACTGGCTGGCGAAACCCGTGCCGGAGCCGAAATCGCTCAGCCTCCTGCCCGACGCCCGGGTGTTTACAGACATTGGGGTTGTTCATATGCACACGGCCATGGAGCGACCCAATGACAACATCTTTTTCGAGTTCAAATCAGGTCCCTACGGCTCCTTCGGCCATTCGCACAATGACCAGAACACTTTCAACCTGATGGCCTTCAACGAGCCGCTGCTGATTGATACCGGCTACTATCACTCCTACGGCGACGCCCACCATGCAGGCTGGACCATGCGCACGAAGGCCCACAACGGCATCCTGGTCGACAACACCGGCCAGCCCAACAGCGACCTGTCGGCCTTTGGCCGCGTCATCGACTTCAAGCAGGGTGATGACTATATGTATTGCGCCGGTGAAGCACACTGGGCATACAACGAGGTGGATCTCGACCGGTTCACCCGCCATACCCTGTGCATCAAGCCCGATCTGTTCGTGATTTACGATCAGCTCAGGGCTCCTGATGCACACACGTACGAGTTCCTCCTCCACGCCGAAGATCGGATGGGCATCGATCACCTCACGCAGACCGTTGATGTCACTGGCGAGATGGGCAAATGCCGCGCGACCATCCTGCAGCCGAATGATTTGCGAATCTCTCAGAATGACGAGTTCGATCCCCCCGCCAAACACTGGCGGCCCGATAAGAGCTGGCCGATGCCCAACCAGTGGCATCTGACCGCCGAAACCACCGAACCATCCAGCGAGGCCTGCTTCCTCACTGTTCTCGAGGTCCGGCGAAACCGTGAGGCCTTCGCGCAGGATGTCCACGTCATCGAAGGCGACGACTGGATTGGTCTGAGAATTGACCGTGGTACCTCGGAGGTCGTCGCCGCATTTGCCAGGGAGCTTCCGCCGCTCGACGGGCCCCAGCCTGCGGTGGACATCCAGCTCCCGGGCCTGGAGGCGAGGGCTTTTGCCGCAGCGGCTGAGACTGCCAATGGGGAAGCAGTGCGGGTCGTCACAATCGCGGGCGATCGGGCGGCGGTGAGGTAGCATCAATTGGAGCCGCTCCGCATACGTGAGATGACGGTGCACAGGCGGCGACCGACTATCGGAGGCATCAGATCAATGAAAACAGGCAGATGCACGTGTACGTATATGACGCTGCTCCTGGCGGCTGTGTGGCTTCTGTCATGGACAGTGGGTACTGCGGCCGCCGTGCGAGGGCCGGTTTTTGAAGCCTCCGTCCCGGGTGCCTTCGGTATCACGTATCTTCCCGATCGTGCGCTCGTCAGTTCCAGCGCTGAATTGCCGGACGCGCCCGACGACGAGTCTTTCACGCTGTCCGTACACCTTGACCGCCTCGTGAAATGGGTGTATCTGGATAGGATCCTGCTGGAGAATGATCAATTCGCGTGGAACCAGTCAGAACAGAAAGTGACCCTGCAGGTACCCTGCGGGAGCCATCGGATACATCTGGGATGGACTGATGAACCCACTCTGCCACCGGAGAGCGGAACAATTGCGGTGTACCATCAGGATTCCCGTGTGGGCACGCTGCGGGCATTCTTCGACTTTGAGGGCATGGAAGCGACCGGAGACCTTCCCATTGGCCCGGGCAGTATGATCGTGAGCATCGTCCCCGCGATAGACCTGGAACCCGGCGCTGTCCGTGTGTCGTCGGGGACCGAAGCTGTTGATAGGTGGCAAAAGACACAGGCAGGGCTGGTCGGGCAGGATCCCCTTCTCATTGATACGAACCCCACTGTCACCCTTAATGTCAAAGCGGCCGCTCTTTCGTCCGAGCCGGTCGAGCGGATTGTGATTACCCAAGTCACACCACCCGCGCAGGTCGAAAAAGTCCCCGACGAGATACCCGACGGCGCCATTCTCGTGGAAGCCGAGAACTTCAGCGACAGCACCGGCACTGCGCCCGGAACCACCCCCGGTTCTCACCACGACACCCACGGGGGAGCCTGTGCATACAGCATTCGCGGTGATGGCAGCACCCTCCAATGGACCTTTGACGTCCCGGAGGAAGGAAAATACGACCTGTACGCCCGCGCGGCGTGTGGAGATGTGGGAGCCTACCGGATCGTGCGGATTGATGGCGAGACGGCTGGAGGTCTCGAGTTGGTCGAAATGCCCCGCACCAGCGGCTGGGGCCATTCAGACGGGGAATGGTGGCTGGTCCGCATGACCGGTGGTGACGCCTCTGCCCCATCCCTGCGGCTTGATGCGGGCGAGCATACAGTGAGCTTCACAGGCGTCCTGCAGCACCACCTCAACCTCGACTATCTGCTGCTGGTGCCCGCCAGGTAGCCCCGCGGCTGCATTCACGACCATACAGGTTCAGTCACAACCCTTCCGGAGGATAGAAACCATGGGCGAAATGGCAATTACCGTTCATGACTGCGCATCAATCTGCACACAGAGACCCGTGACCGGAGGAGTGCCGCTGTCACGTGCTGATGCACCCCCTGGCACACAATTCACCCTGCACAACTGCCACGGCGAGGCGGTGCCGCTGCAGTGGGAGGTTACGGGACGGTGGGAGGATGACAGCGCCCGCTGGGTACTTGTAGATTTGCAGTCAAACCCTCCGGCGGATGGACAAAAAGAGTACACCCTGCGGTGGTCTGATGCCGCCGGCCCCGTGATGCCTGAAACCCCGTGCGAGGCAGATGCCGGTGCATGTACCGCCAGCACGGGTGACCTCCACCTCGCCCCGTCCGACGATGCTCTCATCACTGTGAGGGACCGTGCAGACATCTCCCTGATCCTGCGTGATGCAGATGGACGGCAGTGCGCGTCGAGAGTCCGGGACACGGTCGTTGAAAGCGCCGGCCCCCTCCGCAGCGCGCTGAACGTTCAGGGCAGCTTCCACCGGCCTGATGGACGCCGATGGTTCAGCTTCTGCCTGAGGGTATCAATCTTTGCAGGCCTCAGTTTCATCCGCCTGGAGCCGCTCATTGTGCTGGACGCCGATGAAGGTGTCATGCAGCATATCCAGGAGCTGCGACTGGCGGTCAGGCCGCACGACCGGCTTTACGATGCTCGCATCGGCGGCGAGGCGGGCTCCAGAATCAACCTCGCGGATGGCTTCCGGCTGCTGCAGGTAGATGACCGGCAGGTTGAAGCAGCAGGCGAAACCTTCGGGGACAAGAACCCCGGATGGATTGAGGCGGACAGCGATGCGGGTTCTATGGCCCTGGCGGTGCGAGATTTCTGGCAGCAGTGGCCCAAGAGCCTCGAAGCTTCATCCCATGAAATCGCTATCGGTCTTTTCCCCACCTTCGAAGCTGGACAGTTTGAGCACATGGAGCCGTGGTATAAGTACCAGTATCTCTTCGAGGGCAACTGCTACCGCCTGCGCACCGGACAGGCCCGCCGCTGGGATGTCTGGATTGACCTCGATGGGGACGGAGCATCTCTGTCAGCCACTGCCGACCGCCCCCTTATCCCCATCGCGGATCCCCGGCAGGCCATCGCAACGGGCGTCTGGGGCGACATCGAACCGGCAGGTTCCGCCGATATGAAGGACTACGACAAGTGGGCACACCGCCTCTTTGAGGCGTACGAGCGAAGCATTGCAAAACAGCGGGATTATGGCGCCATGAACTGGGGAGACTGGTTCGGCGAGCGGAAGGTCAACTGGGGCAATCACGAATACGACACCACGAACCAGTTTCTGATCCAGTTTGCGCGGACAGGTAATCCGGCCTATTTCTACGCGGCCGACACCGCCGCCCGACACTCTGTCGAAGTGGACACAATCCATCACATTAATGACGACCTCAGACAGCATTTCGATCAGATTATCAACGACCCGGAGGCGTACGGCAACCCCGAGCCGCACTATCCCTTCAGGCCCGGAATGGTTCATCAGCACACCGTCGGCCATGTGAGTGGCTTCTACAGCGTCGAGACCATCCGCGATCTGTTCGTCGAACACGGCATCGGCAGCGGCCCGAACCCGTACCTGTGTCTGAGGCCCACAAACCTCGGCCATCTCTGGACCCAGGGCACCTCACGGCATTCCTTTGTCGCGGGTGATACCTTCGTGCGGCAGACCGTGCTCACCATCGGCAATAACCTCGCACAGCTCGCCGAAGATCGGGAATATGAATTCCTGGGGCACAGCCACAGCGGCCGGATAGCCGGTTGGACGATGCTGGCGCTGGCCGGGGCGTACGAAATCGAGTTCGCTGAACGCTTCCTGCAGGCCATGCAGATCATCGCACAGGACGCGCTTCAGGAGCAGGATCCCAACTGTGGCGGATGGATCTACCAGCCCCTGCCGGACGGTCACTGCAACTGCGAGCGCTTCAAACACACCGGCATGGCCGGGTTCATTACCGCGGTGCTGGTAAACGGGCTGTCGCGATATTATGAGCTTTCGGGCGACGACCGGATGCCGGAGTGTATAGACAGGGCCGTTCGCTTTTTGGATTTGGACACCTGGCACGAGCGGTGGCGGGGGTGGAGATACACGTCATGCCCGGCCACAGCGCTACGCGGAGTGTCACAGCCCGGTGTAACGATGATGGCACACGTAAACGGCGCTCGCCTGGGGGAGGATCCCGAGCATCTGCGCATTCTCGATGTCGCGTGGCGCGAGAAGTTCAGGGCACTGGTGGACGAAGAAACGCAGGACCACGGCTTCGGCAAGACCTACGCCTCGACCATGTACGGCTGCCCGGAAACCGTTGCACTGCTGGCGAAAAGTACCATCCCGGCGGTCTCCAAGCCGTATTCAGATGACCGGTAGTCCCGGTGAGATCGTCTGGTG
>JBKHJK010000212.1:0-5152 GCA_046538215.1 Armatimonadota bacterium | reverse complement strand
GGCCGGTGGAGAGGTGGAGACAATCCCCTTCGTCAACCAGCGCTGTGCCGACACCTGGACCGAGGGCCAGCTCAACGACTTCATCGAGGCGATCCGTACCGGCCGCGAGCCAAGGTCATCAGGCATAGACGGTTACAAAGCCCAGGAGATCTACCTCGCCGGTGTCGAAAGCATGGAAACCGGCCGCCGTATTGACCTGCCGCTGGAGTAAGACGACCGGAACAAAAAACAGAGGGGTGGTGTGCTATGCGCCGCCCCTTTTGTCATTGCAGCAGTAACTTCCCGGCACATCTTCGCCACACCACGCTTCTCAGTTGTCGCGTTATGCCTTTGCAGTGACATCTGCCCATTCCTCCCTGCATTTGAAGGCCCCGGGGTTGACAACAAAGAAACATCACACAACATTATGAGACTGCCCGTGGTTTGAAGGTGGCTGGAATGTCGTTACCCGGAAGCGAAATGGACTATGAGACGTATCGAGAGATCACTGTTGCCGCCGATAAAGCCTGCCGCCTGGATCTTGACGCCCGGGCGGTTCCCGATGCCGCGAAGGCCGGAGAGCCGCTGCATCTGAAGATCGAGGTCACACCGCACGGCTACGACCTGCCGGAGGGCACGGTTCTCCTGATTTCCTTTTCCCGCCACTGGCGCAAGCATCGCGGCAACGCCTTTCGCGAGACTCACCAGGAGATTGATACTGATGAATCCCGCCCCCCGGGTGGTGCATTCTGTCTTGCAAAGCCGTACCCGCCGGAGGGCAGCGATCTGCAGGTCGCCCGTGAGGTCATTCCCGCAGGGTTTCATTACGTCATGCACATGGTCTTCACAGAAGGAAGCCTCGGCGACGGCGAGACACTGACGGTCTATCTGTCGGATCCAATCAGCAGCAAAATCGAGGTGCCCAAGATTGCCGGGCCCCATACGCTGCATACGCTGGTGAAGCTTCCGGAGGATGATGAATTTCGGCGGCTGGAACAATCACCACAGGTCCAGGCGACGGGGAACCTCGTCAACCGCCTCAGACTCCGCTGTCCCAGCACTGCACCGGCGGAAAGTGACTGCGAGCTGCGGGTGGTGGCTGTGGACGGTGTGAGCGAAAACCCGGCCATCCGCTACGATGCAGACCTCACCGTGTGGCGGCGGGGCGAATGTCCGCTCAGCGCCAGCCGCCTCCACCACAGCACCGAAGACCGGATGTCCACCGTCCAGCATTCCACGGGGCGCGAAAAATTCACCTACTTCCAGGCCCATGATGTGGAAAACGCCCTCGCCTCCCGCAGCAACCCGATGGGGCGGAAGGAAGATTTTGGCGGCTATGATGTCTATCTCGGTGACATGCATGTGCATTACATGGGCAGCGACCCGGCGTGCATGCGCCGACCGTTCGAGTATGGGCGGTGGTATTCCACGCTCGATTTCTGCGGCTGTGAATACCAGCACAACTCCCCGAACTTCCGCTTCGACCAGGAGCGCTGGAACCAGTATCTGGACATCAACGAAGAGTACAACGAGCCGGGTGAGTTTGTGACCCTGTGTGCGGTGGAGACGTATCTTGTGCACGCCCACCGCATCACCTACTTCCGCAATGAGGCCGAGGCGCGGCGTTTTACAGTAGCCTGGGAGCGCGGACCCGAATACGACCTCGGCAACCCCGGGGCCGGCGGGCCATATCCGGAACCCGAGGCGCTGTGGAATGCACTGGAAGGCTTCGAGGCCATCACCATCCCCCATCACACCCGCTACATCTGGCCCACCGACTGGACCCGCGAGCAGCCGGAGCGGGAACGCTGTGTGGAGATCTACTCGCGATGGGGGACAAACGAGATCGGCGGCCCGTATTCCGTCCAGCAGGCCCTCATCAAGGGCCATCGCCTGGGCTTTGTCGCCAATACCGACAACCAGACTTCACTCCCGGGAAACGGGCCGTTTGATATGAACGAAGGGCGCGGCCTCACCGGCGTGCTGACAAACGATCTCAGCCGTGAGGGCATCTACCAGGCGCTGTGGGAGCGGCGATGTTACGGCACCAGTGGCGAGCAGATGCTCATCTTTTTTGCGATGGGCGAGCACCTGATGGGCTCCGACCTCGATGAATGGCAGGGTCCGAGGGAGTTCACCGCCCGGGTCGCAGGCACGGCCGAGCTTGAATCCGTCGAACTGCTCCGCAACAACCAGGTGATTGAGCGCGTCGAGCCGGGCGATTTGACCTTTGAGGGCACCTTCTGCGATAACGACGATCTTGCCGATGTGATGGTGGAGCCATACTTCCGGACAAAAAAGCCGTTCTGCTTTTATTACCTCCGCGCGACCCAGATAGACGGCCACATGGCCTGGGCGTCGCCGATATGGATCGCGCGATAGCTGTGGAGTGACATGAATGAGCGAGCGAACCGAGCTGACCAGTCAAACGTGGCGAGATCTTTCTCACGCCGCCGCACAGCAGGAAACCATCGCGGTGCAGGGGAAAGCCGACCCCGACGAAACAAAAGCGGCAGAGGCGGTGCATCTGCGCCTCGAATATACCCCAAAGGGCTTCGACCTGCCTGATGGAACGGAGTTCGCCATCGCCCCGCCACGGTTCTGGCGCAAGCACCTGGGCATGGCCTTCACGGAGCTGCATTCGCAGTTCGACACCACCACCGAGCGAGACCCCGGCGGCTCATTTGCGCTGGTGAAGGCCTATCCGCCGGAGGGCAGCGACCTGCAGGCCGATTGCGAGCTGCTGTCGGGCGGCTTTTATTATCTCTTCCACGTCACCCTGCATGGCACGCTGAAAGACGGGGAGACGCTGGTGGTGTATATGGGCGACCCGGTCGGTCCGAAGGCGCAGGTGCCCAAGACCGCCGCCGCCCATCCACTTCACACATTTGTGCGGGTTCCCGATGAGGAGCATTTCCAGCAAATCAGCCACCAGCCGGTGGTCACTGCCCGCGGCGATATTGCCGAAAAGCTGCGGGTGCGCTGCCCGGCGGTGGTGCCCGAGGACACCAATATGCAGGTCCGCGTCGTCGCCGTGGACGGCGTGAGCGAAAATCCGGCCAGTGAGTACGACGCAGAGATAAAACTGTCCTGTGCGGACGCGAACAGCCGCGAGCCGATAACCGTGCACCACACCACCGAAAAGCGCCGCTCGACCGTGGCGATGACCACCAGCGGAAAGCAGTTTGATTACATCCGGGCGTACGATGAGCAAAACTGCCTCGCTGCCCGCAGCAATCCCGTGGGCAGGCCTGATGATTTCCACGATATGAACGTCTATTTCGGCGATATTCACGTCCACGCCGAGCCGGGAGACGGCTTCGAAACCGCCGAAGAGGCCTACGAGTACGCCCGCTGGTATTCCGGCCTGGATTTCTGTGCCGTCACCCATCAGCAAAACTCCTACGCCAGCCGCATCACCCAGGAGGTCTGGGAGGCGCACCTGGACCTGAACGATCGCTACCACGAAGACGGTAGCTTTGTGACACTGCCGGGGTGTGAGACCTATTGTGACGGCGGGCACCGGATTTCATATTTCCACTCCACAGAGCAAGCCAGGAGATTCCGCGTCAGCCGTGCGAGAGAGCCTGAATACGATCTCGGCGACCCCGACGAGCGGGGCTATCCGGATCCATCACGGCTCTGGGAGGCCCTGGAGGACTTTGAGGCATTCACCTGCCTGCATCACACCCGCTACATCTGGTCACCGGACTGGGACCGGCCGCTTGACGAGATGGAGCGGTGTATCGAGATCTGGTCGCGGTGGGGAAGCAACGAGGTTGGTGGACCTCATTCGGCACAGGTCGCGCTTCAAATGGGCCACCGGCTGGGCTTCATGGCCTCGACGGATAACCAGTTCGCCCAGCCCGGAAACGGCCCCTTCGGTGTCAATGACGGCGCGGCGTGTGCAGGAGTGTTCGCGCCGGAGCTGTCTCGCGAGGCCATCTATGACGCCATCAAAAGCCGTCACTGCTACGGCACCACCGGCGAGAAGATGCTGGTGAACTTCAGCCTCCACGGCGAGCCGATGGGATCCCTGCTGGATGATTACGTCGGCGACCGCGACTTCCGGTGTGTTGCAGCGGGGACGGAGCGTCTCGAAAAGCTGGAACTGGTGCGCAACAACGAGGTTATCGCCACCATCGAGCCCGATGAGCTGACCTGCAGCGCCATCATCACCGACCAGGAGCCGCTCGATGACCTGCTGCTGGAGCCGTCGTACGAGATGAAAGATCCGTTCGCCTTCTACTACCTCCGCGTCACCCAGAAGGACGGCCACCAGGCCTGGACCTCCCCGATATGGGTCACCGGGTAGCTCCTCCGACTCCACAGGGGACAGTAAGGTCCGGTGCCCCAGCGAATGTCTGCCTGTCCGACCGTCCCCTTCATCGCCTGCCTAATTAGAACTCCGTCGCGCCAGAGAAGTTGAAATCCCGGATCAGCATCGCCGGCGCCCACACCCGGCCACACAGCTTCCCTTCGGCACCGATCGCCTCAACGCGGCTGAATGCCTGCAGGATGCTTTCGGTGAACCGCAGGTTCTTGATACCACCGACGATCTCGCCGTCCTCGATCATGAATGTCCCGTCACGCGTCATCCCCGTCAGCACGCTCTGCTTGGGGCTGACGACGTTGGTGTAGTGGAACCGCGTGACCAAAAGCCCCCTGTCAATTTCGGCGATCATCTCTTCAACTGTGGCGTCACCGGTCTGGACAAACTGGTTGATTGGCATCGGTCCCCAGGTGTTGGGTGCCGGGAGGGCGTGCCCGGTGGATTGGCGACCCTCCTCGCGGCCGGCGGTGTACGAATCATAGACCACATTGGCAGCAATGCCTGCGTCGATAAGTGTCAACGCCTGCTTGGGGACGCCCTCGAAATCGAAGGCAAGCTGCTGCCCGCGGGGATCCAGGCCGTCATCGGTGATGGTGATATTTTCGCCGCAGACCTGCTCGCCCATGCGTCCGGAGAAGGGGCTGCGGCCCTCCTGGCAGGCGAGGGCGTTGAAGGTGGTCCAGCCGAGGAACTGCACCATATCGGCGACCGCTTCCGGCTCGAGGATAACATCATACTGCCCCGGTTCTATTTCCTGCGGCCCCGCCGACTGCGTACATTTATCGGCGGCGGTTTGGGCGATCTGTGATGCATCAATATCCCTCACATCGGCTGCAATTC
>JBKHJK010000211.1:0-5161 GCA_046538215.1 Armatimonadota bacterium | reverse complement strand
GGCGATACCATTGCCCGGCGGCGCGACCGTAGGCATTGCCGTCAGTGCCCGTGTATGCGTAGCCGGTGCCGACCTTGCGCTCATCGTCGGGGATGATTGAGCGTTTTTCGCCGGTTTCAGGATGGAAGGCGACGAGGTTCGCCCGGGCGGTGCCGATGCCGCAGTAAAGCCATCCGGCGTCATCGAAGCCGATGTGAGACAAATATTTCTCCTCATCCATCGGGCCATAGTCCGTCATTTCCTGTGTCTGCGGGTCATAGCACGACAGCCCGGCGCGATAGACGTCCCCGAGCCATATCTTCCCGTCCGGCCCTTCGACGATGCGCAGGTAGCTGCTGGCGGCGGGTGCCGGGCGCCCGGAGAAGGTCCATTGTCGTGTTGATGGATCGAATTCCAGGAGCCAGTCCCCCTGGCTGGTGTAATACCTGCCATTGCTGGCGACACACGAGCCATAAGGGGCGCCGTTTGGCACTTCCTCCGGAGTCCATATCTGCTCGCTTTGGCCGGTGTCAATATCGCTTACCAGTACCCATCCTCGGTCACAGAGGTCGGTGCTGCAGGCGATGACGAGGTTGTCGCCGTCTGCCGTATGCATCCCAACCACGCCCCTGCGTTCGGCCAGGGGAACGGCGACGCCGTGATCGGTTGGCTCGACGCATTGTGCGGCAGAGGCCACTGCAAACAGAAAAATGACGGCGGCGGCGATATGTATGTCACTCATGGCTGACTTCCTCCATGTCCGGTGTGCCGCCTCCCTCACATTCCGGGAATGTCGTATGTCCACAGGTGAGCGTTACATGCATACACAAACAGGCCGTTGACGAGAGCTCCTCCGGCCGAAATGCTGACGGGCGGTTCGGCGATCTGCTTGTGTTCGAAGGGCTCGCCGGGAGTGATCCTCACAATTGCGCCGCCCATCAGGCTGTAGATATTTCCGTCAGGGCCATTGTGCAGGGAATGCCGGGGCACGCCGCCGTACTCAGACCAGTCCTCTGTATGGATGACCTCACGGGCCTCCGGATCAAACACAAAGAACTGGCGCGTGGCGCTGAGGCCATAGACCAGCCCATCAGGTCCGACGAGGATACTGATGATGGATTTTTCATCCGGGATCGGGACGGTGTGGAAGACGATCTCCTTGGTCTCCCAGTCGAGGATATAGATTTCAGCTTCCTCGGCGGTGGGGTGTCCGCCGCCGGGGGCATTGATGGACGTGCCACCAACGAGATCACCGTTGGGAAGGGCCTGCAGCGTGATGGTGCTGTGGCCGGAAAGAAGGTCCGCATCCGCTGTGAGCAGTGTGTCTTCACCGGTCTCCAGATTGACGATACCCAGCCCGCCACCGACCAGTCCATATCCTGCGAACCCGCCGATGATGCCGTGTTTGCCGTCGGGATGTGCGAGGGCCGTCCGGGGGCGGCAGATATCGCGCTTCCATTGCCCCATAATCACGGGATTTGGAGCCGCAGGCTGCAGCAGATCCTCCCGCCGTTGCTGTGAAAGCAGCACCCTGCTGATCGAGCACCACGGTTCCTGTCCATCGGTTTCGAGGATTTCCAGTGTAAGTTCGTGCTCTCCCGCCTTCAGGTCGAAGGGGCCGAACTCCAGGACCGGGCCGGGCCTGACACCGCCTGCACGGGCGTCGAACGGCTCACCCAGCTCCTCGCCATCAAAGGACATCTGCACCCGCGCGTATTTCTGCGCCTGAAACGGCTGGATGTACAGCCAGTAGCTGCCGTCTTCAGGGGCCTCGATATGGAATGTCCCGGTGACATCGAAGTCGCCCTCGCCGGTCAGGAAGGCCAGGTCATGGCCGTCGAGATATGAAAAGTGACCGCCGGTGCATGTGGCGTTTTCAACCAGCGTCTCAGCCGAGATACCCTCCTCCATGCGGGAGGCCGTCGGCTGCCACGGCAAATTGGGATCGTAAGCCCACATACGCCCACCGGCGTATTCACCGGCGATGACGGTGTCCCCCTGTGTTGCGATGGCGCACATGTTCCCACCGCCGATCTGCGGCACCGCGCCCATATCGGTCAGCTCCGTGGTCTTCGTATCAAGACGCACAAAGTGCATCGGATGGCAGGTGGAGCCGTAAACGACCTGATCGGGCCCGGCCGCGAGACTGGTGATTGTCGCACCGCCGGATTCGTAGGTGAATTCCATACGCTCTCGTTCGCCGGTCTCCGGATCCTCAACAATCAAATACTTTTCCGGCAGGCTGTATTTGACGATTTTCTGCCCGTCGGGGAACGTCCCGGTTTTGACTCCCCAACTGATGTCATACACATCGCGGCGCGGCGCGGCCTCGGATTTGTCAATCGGCGTTGCCTCACCATTGTACAGGCGGTAGGCCTGGCTTGCGGCAGCGCCGTAGCACGCCCCGTCCGTTGTGGGGTGCACGTGACCGCTTCCGTGCTCGCGCTTCTCTTCAGGGATGAGAGAGCGTTTTTCGCCGGTTTCGGGGTTATAGGCGCAGATGTTGCAGCGGGCGGTGCCGATACCTCCATACACCCAGCCCTGGTCATCAACCGCAAGCGTATTCACATACTTTTCCTCCGGATCCATGCGCCCGTGGTCCTTCATCTCACCGGTTTCGGGGTCCAGCGAGATCAGGTCAGTCCGGTAAACGCCTCCGGCCCACACGGTTCCGTCAGGAGCTTCGGTGAACGCCAGGTACGAAGAGATGGTCGAACAGGGGATGCCGTGGTCAACCCATTCGAGAGTGTCTATATCGAGGTCAACGATATGCTTCCCGAAGCCGGTGTAGAAATGCCCGTTGCTGTGTAGGAGTGCGTGGAATGGAGGAGAGCTTCCGGCGCTTTTTGGGGCAAATGACTGCTGCGATTGGCCGGTGTCAATATTATTGACCATCACCCAGCCGACTTGGCTCTGGTCAAGCGCACAGCAGATGGCCAGGTTTTCGCCGTCGGAGTTTTCGGCACAGACCATTCCGCGGCTCTCGGCGACATTCGCGGCCACCCCGTGGTCGGTGAAGCCCTCCTGAGCGTGAACGGCCCCGACGATAAGAGTAAGAATGACGATGGCCAGCAAGATTTTCATGAGTCCAACACTCCAGATGGTGGTGATCATGGTTACGTGATGCAACAATAAACATTTCGACAGTGCTGACCGGCTTTCCTCCCGGGGAGAGCTGGGTCGGCGTTGCGCGTTACCCCGGAACCGTCCTCGCGCCATGACGGTCTCCTGTCGCGCCTGTTGGGGACATTGCGATGAATCAATCAACACCCGATGGCGGGGAGGCCTCCGGAGTGGAGGAATGGCGATGTAGAAAGCCGCTGTCGGGGGAGGTTTTGGATTGCCCGGATGCATCCAGGCGACCCGCGCGCTCTGCTTCATCTGCGTCTTCCGTGTGGCTGTAATCGCCGTTGGGGTTGAATTCGAGCGTTTCGACAATAAGCTTCTGGCGGGCCTTGAGTGCGTTGGCACACTCCCTGGCGCTTACTGAAGAGCCTGACGCCAGCGCGTCGAGACGGCTTTCGATAGTATCCATGACAGCAAAATTGAAGATGAATAGCAGAATCGCCGCAGCCGCCAGAATCAGGGTTGCGATACGGAGCCTGCGGTTAAGAGTGGATCGCCGGGTCGCCTCGCGCATCAGCTTCTCTTTGGCCTGCGCCGGAGGCTCCAGCAGATGCACCCTGCGGAGCTTCTCCTCCAGTTGTCGATCATTCATCATCATCGTCTCCCAGTAACGCCTGCAGCTTGTCCATGCCGTAGCGATACCGGCTCGCCGCCGTGTTTGGCGGGATATGCAGTGCCTCGGCGATTTCGGCAAACGTCATCTGGTGCCACACCTTCAGCACGATAACCTCACACTGTTCGACGGGCAGCTCATTGAGTGCCTTATGAACGCTTGTAGCCCGCGCCCGACTCTCCGCTGTCGCAGCGCGAGGATCAACAACCTGCACATCCGGGTCATGCAGCCGCAGATGGTCCTGCGAAAAGTAAAGCTGTGCGGCCTTGTGACGCGCGATTTTCAGCAGATATGCCAGCAAATTGTCAATCCGGGTCAGCTTCCGCCCCCGGGCCATCAGTGACAGGAAAACCTCGACCAGCAAATCCTCGGCGTCTTCCGGTGAGCGGGTTCGTGCAAGCAAGAAATGATAGACCGGCGCCGAATAGCTCTTGTAGAGCGCATCCAAAGCCGACGTGTCGCCCTGTGCCAGAGCAGCCAGCAGCGCTCGGTCATCCAGCCGCGGCCGATGTCGCATGAAACCTGTCCCGGGATGCTTATGGTATTCTCAGGGTATTATACCCACCGCATTGCCATATACAAGTGTCCCTGGAGGCTCCATTTTTGTCTATTCTTTCAAAAAACAGCGTTTTAGCCGGGATACTGACCCACCAAATGTCCCACATAGTGAGTGATAACAACCACGGCCACGGCGATGCCCAGGTGCTCCAGCACCACCCACAGTGGCTGCATCTCCTGCTTGATTGCCATGTACGCGCTGAGGCCGCCGATCAGCAAAAATCCCCACACGAGACTGACGATCACCGCTGGCTCAAGGGTCAGTAACACGAACGGCACGGCAAAGCTCATCGCAACAACGAACTTGCCGATAAACGTGCTCAGTGTCGCCGCCCAGATCTCTCTGTCAGTATGCACCGCCTCGGCCTCCTCGGAAACATGAATGCCGAGCGCGTCAGACAGCCCGTCGGCGATGGCAATGACGATGATGCCACCAAGGACCGCTTTCGCGGAATGTGTGCTGGAATGGAGGCCGACCACAAGCCCCAGCGTCGTGATCACACCGGAGGTCAGCCCGAAACTGAAGCCCTTGCGCAGCGACTTTTTCACGGGAAAACGTCATCTCATTTCCTTATTCGTTACATGTGTGCAATATGACGTAAAATCGTGTGCAGATGTTTGAAGACAGGGCCCGCAGAGACATCAAAGCCGCCGGAGGGACACAGCAAAAAGCCGCAGGCGAATCGCCCGCGGCTCGCTCAGGAGTATTCTTTTATGGTGCCGAAGGTCGGATTCGAACCGACACGGGTGTTAACCCACTGCCTCCTGAGGACAGCGTGTCTGCCAATTCCACCACTTCGGCTCCCGTGGATAAATATTCTATTGCTTTTTACCGCCAGAGTCAAGAAGCCACGGACATCAAACACACCCTCCGGCGGCTCACCG
>JBKHJK010000210.1:0-5176 GCA_046538215.1 Armatimonadota bacterium | reverse complement strand
GATTTCCTCCTCGCCCGCGACGAGATGTACGCTGAAGACGATCCTGACCGACAACAAAACCTGCTGGAGCGCATCGAGCAAATCTGCCGGGATGAAGTGGAAAATGCCCGCGCGGCCATACCTCTGTGCGAGGCGGATTCACGACTCGGCTTTCATGGCGAGGCCTACGGCTACCTTTTCAACAGGAAGCTGATCGAAGAGAAACTGCAGCGGCTGCAGGAGATACTCGAAACGCACATTCCCGACATGCGTAGTACCGTGCAGTAGGACACCAGCGTTCGGGGAAGACATCAAAACCGAGGGACGCTCTCCGTTCAGGACGGGCGGCTCGTATTCACCATATCCCCTCCCCTCAGATCACGCCTCCGGACTGTCGATCCTTCGAGAAATGTTTCGGCCACTTCGGATTTTTTCAAAAATAGTTGCATTGCAAACTAATTTGTACTTATAATAGTTGCCGATGCAACAGTTGGGAATACAACGAATCTCTCGACAGCATCATTTCACACACCGTTTTCAGCGTCAGGAACCGATTACCTTTCCCTGGCAGGGCTCAGCCGGAGTTACCAGTTCATGGCACAGGCAATGATAGATAAGAATACCGAGGACCTTGGAGATGCGCCGATCCTGCCACTCCTCGTCCGCCTGAGCATCCCCGGCATCATCGGGATGCTCGTCATGTCACTGTACAACATCGTTGATACCTACTGGGTCTCGGGCATTGACGACGGGACAAACGCCATTGCCGCGTTGACCATCCTCTGGCCCATCCAGATGATCTCGGCCGCGATCGCGATGGGCACAGGTGTCGGGGTGTCATCGCTTGTATCACGGCGATCCGGGCAGGGCCGCCACGAAGCTGTCGGTGATGCGGCGGGCCATGGCATTGTTGTTCCCTTTCTCGTCGGCGCAGTCATGCTGGTTGTGTGTGCCTCCATCCCCCGCCAGCTCGCGGTCGTTTTTGGAGCGCCGCCGGAGGTCGTGGAGTACACCGCTGGATACCTTCGCTACCTGGCATGGGGCTTCCCGGCCATGTTCGTGGTCATGAGCTTCAACGGCTTTTACCGTGGTATGGGCAACGCGGTGACGCCAATGCTGATCATGATCACCTCGGCGGTAACGAACATGATGGTGGATCCATTTCTGATTTACGGATGGGGACCGTTCCCCGAACTGGGGATTGAGGGCGCCGGGATTTCGACAGTGATCGCCGAGATTGCAGCTCTCACGCTTTCGATGGGATATTTTCTCAGCCCACGCAGCCCCTACACCATCAACTGGCACAACCTGCGCCTTCAACTGCCCGTCCTTTCGGATATCGCGCAGGTCGGTGCTCCGTCGGCGGCCATGGCTTTTTTACGACCGCTGGTGGGCATCGCATTCAACTGGGCTCTGTACGGTTTCGGACCTGAGGCCATCGCCGCGCAGGGCATTGGCATGAGGGTCATGGGCCTGATGGTCGCTTTTGCCATAGGCCTGCACCAGGGACTGCTACCGATTGTGGGGTTCAATTTCGGCGCGAAAAACCTCCGCCGAATGTGGAAGGCCTTTGTCACGGCGGTTATCATCGGCGTGTGCATGGGGCTGGTATTTCTCGGGATGTCCGTGGTCGGCGGTGAAGCCATTGTTCGCCTCTTTACGGACGAACCGGAACTTATCTCGCTTGCGATGCTGGCCCTGCTGCTGAAAGTCGCCTCCATGCCGTTCATGGAGCCACAGATGATGACCGTGGCGCTGCTCGAAGGGATGGGCGATGGCAAACGCGCGCTGCTACTCACACTGTGTCGCCAGTTACTCTTCGTTCTTCCGTTGCTGTGGCTCCTGCCTCACTTCTTCGGCGTGACCGGTGTTTTTGTATCACAGACGGTGGCGAGTGTGCTTTCTGTGGCGGTTGCCGCGTGGCTTGCCAGAAATGCCTACAGGAGGTATCCACCGGAAGACAGGCCGTCGCAGGAAGCCGCCGTCATAGCAGCGAAATAACATTATCTCATGCAGGATTGTCAATTCGGAACACCTTCACATACCGGGAGGAAGACACGATGGTGATTCAAAGCCGCATTGTGTGGGGCCGCATGGCGGTGGTCATGACGACTGTTTTATGCATGATGGCCGCTGCCGGCAGCTTCACGTGGGCGCAGGAGGAATTGCCCAACCCGATGACGTTTGAAGACGCGCTTCACCTCGCCCTCGACCGCAATCCATCAATCACGGCCGCCGAGAAGGATATTGACGCCAGCCATGCAAGCCTGAGGGGGCAAAAAGGGCGCTGGCTGCCGGAGCTCAGCGCCGGATGGGACTGGCAGAAGCGCCAGTCGCTGGAGCGCACGGCAGATGTTGGAGGAGGCACCATCCGCACCACCGGCGGCCTCTCAAGCAGTCGCAGTGCTGCGCTGAGCCTGTCGCAGACGTTCTGGCAATCAGGGCTGCAGGAATCCATCAAAACAGCCCGCGAGCAGCTTGCCGCCGATGAAGCAGGGCTTGTGGACACGCAGCGCAGTGTGCTGCAGGATGTCGCCTCCACATATCACACCATCCTGGCTGAAAACGAGATGGCCAGGGTGGCTGAAGAAGCCGTAGAAGCCGCAGAGACCCACCTGGAACTGGTCAACACCAGCATCGAAGCGGGTATCGCGGCAGAGGCTGACCGACTTGATGTTCTTTCTGAGCTTGCGGGGGCCCGATATGACCGCGTTCAGGCTGTCAATGCCGTTTGGCAGGCGCTGGCGGACTTGAGGGCGCTTTTGGCCATCCCCATTGATCAGATGCCGCAGGTTGCTCAGGCACCGCAGATGGATTACACCCACTTCGATCTTGAGGAATGGGTGGATGAAGCCCTCGCAAAACGCCCGGATCTGAAAGCCCGACGCCACCAGGTTCGAGTGAGCGAGCTTGCAGTTGACAGGGCGAAGATTGATGCGGGCGTGTCCCTCAGTGTGAACGGGACGGCGGGATGGGGCCGTTATTCGGGTGACACCGGCGATAGCTGGACCCTTAGCGCTACGGCCACCTTTCCCCTGCACAGCGCTCCTGCAAAGGCCGATGTGGATCGCGCTCACGCAAATCTTGCCGCCAGCCGCGACCGGTTTGAACACCTTCAGCTCAGCGTGACTCGTGAAGTCTCCACGGCATGGTATGCTCTTCGCAATGCATCAGAACGTATTGCGGCCGCGCAGGCATCGGTGGACGCGGCAGAAACCAACCTCGAATCAACCCGTGAACAGTATGGGGCGGGGGTTGCAAACATCATCGAGGTGACCGATGCGGAACTTCAATGGCGCCGCGCACGCGCCAATCTCGTACAGTCTCGCTACGATCGCAACGTGGCGTATTATCAGCTTCTGGCGTCGGCCGGGCGAATTCTCACAGAACCCGACGCTACCGCACCTCCGGCTGGCGCACCACAGCAACAGCAAGACGAAATGGTGGGAGATCAATGAAAAAATGGATAGCAATCGCAGTCGCAGTTGTCATCATCGCGGGCGCCGGCTACTGGTATTACCGCAGCCGCACGGACCAAACGGGTGCAGATGAAATTCAGACGGCAACGGTTGAACGTGGTGACCTTCGCGTCACTGTCACCTCTACCGGCGTTCTGGAGCCACTGACGACCGTTGAGGTGAAGTCCCGCAGCGGTGGGGAGATCAGGCAGCTTTTCGTGGAGGCCGGTGACTATGTGAAAAAGGGCGACATCATCGCCCAGTTGGATCCCACGGACCTGGAGACACAGATGGATAAGGCCAGGGCCAGCATGACGTCGGCCGACGCCCGCGCAAAACAGTCCAGCTATAATGCGCAGGCTCAGAAGGTTGACACCAGTACCGGGATCGCGGAGTCTCAGGCCGCCCTCGAGACGCAGAGAGCGAGACTGCGGCAGGCCGAAGGACAACTGGAGAAGACCAAAGAGAATGTTCAGCACAGTATTGCCCAGGCCGAGTCGCGCCTGAAATCCCAGCGCATCAATCTCCGGGAGGCGCAGGAGAATGAAAAGCTGCAGCCGACCCTCACCGAATCGCAGATTCGGCAGGCAGAGGCCAGTCTCCGCCGCTCCGAACAGGATCTGGCAACCCTTGAATCCGGCAACCGCCCACAGGAAATCGCCCAGGCAAAAGCAAGGGTTACGGAAGCTGAAACCGTCCTTGCCAACGCAAAGATAAACCTGCGCCGTCAGAAGCAGCTTCTCGAAAAAGGGTTCGTTTCACAGCAGGAGGTGGACAGCGCCCAGCAGAGCCACGATACCGCTGTGTCACAGCTGGAGTCTGCGCGGCAGGCCTACGATCTGGTCGTCGAAGGGCCGCGCAAAGAGGACATCGAGAAGGCCCGTGCTGATGTTGAACAGTCGAAGGCTGCGCTGAAAACTGCGCGCGCACAGGCCGTGCAGATAGATATTGCGACACAGCGACGGAAGGCCGCCGAAGCAGCCGTTGAAGAGGCCGAAGCATCTCTCAAAGCCGCCCGGGCGGAACGCAGGGACATTCAGATCCAGCAGGATGAAGTTGAATCAGCGCGGCGAGCCGTTGTACAGGCCGAACAAAGCCTCAAACGCGCAAGGGCACAACAACTGCAGATCCAGGTTCGCGAGCAGGACGTCATCGCCAGTCGAGCCGATGTCCGAAGTGCCCAGGCAAGCCTGGAAGATGTCCGCTACAACTTCGAACACACAACCGTTGAGGCTCCCCGCGACGGTGTCATTCTCGAAAAGCACGTCGAAGAGGGTACGATTCTCCCCGCCGGCACGGCCGCACTCGCACAAGGGACGGCCATAGTCACCATCGCCGACATCACAGAAATGTATGTCATGGCCGATGTGGATGAGGTTGACATCTCCAAAGTGAAGCTCGGCCAGCCCGTTGACATCAATGTGGAAACCATCGAACGCGCCAGAATCACCGGTACCGTCAATAAGATCTATCCGCAGGGCACTGCGGAGGAGAATGTCATCTATTACAAGGTGCGTGTGAAGATTGATGAGCTGCGCCCCGAATTGCGGCCCGGTATGACGGCAGATCTCAGCATCACCACCACCAAGCGTAAGGATGTGCTGCTTGTGCCCGACGCCGCGATAGACCGTTCGCGGGAGAAGCCAGTCGTCCAGGTGCTCCCTTCTGAGGGTGCTCAACCCGCAGATCGGGAAGTCAAAGTGGGTGTAACCGACTATTTGCAAACCGTGGTGCTGGAG
>JBKHJK010000209.1:0-5188 GCA_046538215.1 Armatimonadota bacterium | reverse complement strand
GCCACACACTGCATACACCGGTCACACAGCTCCGGGCCGTCGTATATCGGATCCGGATCAAGTGGCGCGTCGGTAATCACGAAGGCGAACCGCTGGCGGGGGCCGTATTCGGGCGTCAAAAATACCTTGCTGTAGCCGATCTCCCCCATCCCGCAGATATACGCGGCGATGCGGAAATGCAGAAACACGTCCGGATTGGGGTAGCCCTCCCGCACTGGTGTCCCCACACCACATCCGAACCGCACGCTGGTGTTTTGATACGGGATCGCCTCATAGCCGGAATCTTCCAGCAGGTCTGAGACCTCCCGGAGCACCATCGGCGCATAGACGTCATTGATGTTGGCGTATCCCATGGCCGGAAGGCCTGCAAAATAGGTGCCCTCTTCGATGCCGCGGAACAGCCCGCGGTGGATGCGAAAGCCGAGGCCGATAATCGTTTTGGCTTCCGGGAAGATGTAGCGTGGATCGGACTGCTTTGGGGCGCCCTCAAACCGCTTCATGGCACCGATGCCCACGATATCGGCCCCGACGCTGCGCGCACAGTCTTTGACATTTTCGGCAGTCAGCATGTTGCATGTCCTCTCAATCTCAAAAACTGGACGGATCACCCGTGCCCCAATCATCAGGGCAGGTGCGGCGTGTGGTTATTTGTCCTCGTTTTGTACCTCGTCTTCCTCTACGACACCCGGTTCATTCTTCAGCTCCTCGACCTTTTCGAACGCCCATTTCACGTATGCCTCGCTTTTGTCCAGGCGCTGCTCGTATATTTCGCGGCCCTTTTCCGGATCCGCCTTTTCAACAAGGCCCCAGGCTCCCGTTTTGGTGACCCTGTCAAATCCCACGTAGTCCAGAAACTCCTGCCCCACGCGGCCCGGACTGTCAACGATTCCCTCGTCTTTCACCAGGTCCGGTGTGAGATACATCATGCGGGACGTTTCTGATTCGCCGGAATGGATTTCCACGGGCGGCTCATCGCCGGCTTCCGGATTGACCCCACCGGACCAGATGATGCTGATGTCCTGATAATCGTAGTTGAGCTGGCGGACGGTGGGCTTGAGGATCCAGTTCGCCCCATGGCCGTTGTGCAGCACAATGCGCCTGAAGCCGTGTTCCCGCAGGGCCATGACGATATCGCGCAGGACCGCTGCAAGGGTCTCCGGGCGCAGCGAGATGGTCCCCGGGAATCGCTGGTGCTCCCAGGCGGTGCCGAAGGGCATGGCGGGCACATAGAAGGCATCGAGACGCTCGGCGAGCTTCCGGCCAAACCAGTCCGCCTGGAACCAGTCAGTTCCCAGCGGGAGGTGATGGCCGTGCTGTTCAATGGAGCCGATAGCGACCACGGCGGTGTCACAGCCGCAATCACGGATTTCCTTCCACGTGTTTTCGACGCTGTACATATCCATTCACCCGGTCCTATCTGCTGATGACGGTCCTATCGGTACTTCAGCCGCACCATATACTCCCCCGGGCCAACGTAGCGATTGGGAGTGGGCCTGAGGGTATCGGGCATGACCTCGCCGCCGCGCGTGCAGTAGCTGCGCCCTCCGCCCGCGTCCAGGTCGATGCTCATGTAGAAAAACGCACCCCGTTCTTCGAGCGCAAAGGTGACGGTGTTTTCTCCCCGATTCAAGAGGCTGGGATCCACGGCGATTTCGTGCCAGCCGTGGGTAGCCACTTCATCAACGGGTCGCCTGAGAATCTCGGTTTCGTTGAGAGTGACGAGAAGATTCGGCCACTCTTTGTCTTCAGGCGCCCCACGGCCCAGTGCCTTTTGGGAGCCCGGGTCATACGGCTCGGTGCCCATACAGTACTGCACCACCGCGCGCGATATGTCCGCAGGATCATCTTTCAGCACCAGGATCTTATGCAGCTTCGCCACCGGGGAGGTCACCTGACCCCAGTACGAATCCTGCTCCCCGTCGTCGTCCTTGATGACCGTCCACTCCGGCTTCGGCGGTGGGCCATCGAGCTTCTCGCATTCCAGGGAGAATTCGCCCTCACCGGACACATGGCGCACGAGAACAAGGTATTCCTCCCCCTCCTGTGGCACCAGCCAGAGCTGCTCGGCATTCTCGGAGGCGTGGATGAGACGGCTGACGGACGCGTCGGTGATCACCGTCGCAGTGTTTGAAACGGGTCTGAGGAGATACAGGTCGTAATCTGCATCGCCGGTGCAGTCGAGGCTGAGCTGATAGCCCTCCCCGACCAGCACATCCATCGAAAAAAGCGCCTCGGGAGCGGCATCGGCAAGATTCGCGCTCACGGTGTCGCCGGCACCAAGAGGTTCTGCTTTGACGGCGGCGGCCCTGGCCCGCAGTGTTTTGGGGTTGTCGCCGGGGTCGGTCCGCGAACCATCCAGCAGCACCTGCGACGCCCATATCTGGCCGGGCTGCGCATGAAATACAAAGGTCTGTGGGGTATCAACTCCCATCAGGGGGACACACGTCACATCCGGCTGCGCGGCCGGTCCGGCAGTTAAATCGGCGGTATCGTCATACACGCCAGAGACACCTGTTATCAGGTAATACGCATCTTCGTCAATGGGAGTGGCAAAAAAGACCCGGTCCTGCGTGGGATAGATGAGCCCGTCGTAGTGGGTCATATTGGCCTTGCGGCTTCTCTGCTCTCTGTGGATTGGCGCGACAGGAGACACGCCTTCGTGGGCGGCGAGCGCATAAATCGGCCGGGTCTCGCCTGACGGAAGCTGCATGGTGTTGAACACAGGTGGGAGCGGCTGCGCAAGACTAAGGCCGATGGCCAGGATTGCAGCAGTACATACAATGACGATTGATTTCATGGCTGCACCCCGCGCTGCAGGTGTTGATGGAGTATGAACAGTTTCGCGGCACGGAAGCGGATTCCTTCGTCTGCGTCACGGGCGGGGAACTTCGGGGAGGTAGCCACTGTACAGCTCCTGCACGCGCCGTCTGTGGGTCTGAATGTCGTACTCTTTTTCTGCAACAGCTCGTGCATTGATGCCGAGACGTTTCCGCAGGTCATCATCCCGCGCCAAAAGAACGATAGCTTCCGAGAGCGCCCGTGGGTTTTCCACGGGAACCAGCAGGCCTGTGCGTTCGTCCTCAAGTATTACAGTCGGCCCCCCACAGCGGGTGGCAACACAGGCTTTTCCTGCGGCCATTGCCTCTTTCAGAGCGATCGGGTCAGCCTCCAGGATTGACGGAAGCGCAAAGATGTCGAAGACACTCAAAAGCCGGGGAATATCGGTGCGCTTTCCGGTGAAGATGCAATGTTGGTGTATATTGAGTTCCCTGGCCTGGTCCTGGAGCCTCTCCCGATAATGACCGCTGCCGATGATGACCAGCCGGATCCGCGGATTCTGCGCCCGTGCGAGATGGATAGCCTGCAGCAGATAGGGGAGCCCTTTGACGCCCACGAGCCGTCCCACACATCCAACCACAATGTCTTTGGCCGACAGTCCCAGTTCGTCCCTGATACCGTCATCCGGATCTCGGGGCCGATATTCCTGCAGATCAACCGGATTCGGCCAGACCACGAGCTGTTCGTCGGTGTATCCGATTCGCTGGCGATAGAGCTGCTCCATGAAGCGGTTAAGGACAATGACGCTGTCAATGTGTTCACGCAGATACTTGCAGATCTGGACGCGGTGCCATGCAAGACGCAGGTCATGGAAGCTCACGACGATATTGGGCACCCCGGCCTTCACCGCCGCGCGCACCACCAGCGTGTGCACCCGGTATGACCGTGCGTGAACGATGTCAGGCTGCAGATCGCGCATCCTCGCAGCCATCTTCACAACCGCGTCATACCGAAGGACGCTGGTGGGAAGGTTCAGAACCTCTATGCCAGCGGGGCCAAGCGGCCGGACGGGATCCGTGGGATCCTCTGGGGGCAGGATCGACCAGAAGGCCTGATTGATGTCAAAGGCTGCGAGTGTGTCCACGATGAGACCATTGAGATATGTCTCGGAGGCCGCGCCCGGAGGACGCATTGCTACGGTGAGACTTGTTGACATTGCTTTTATCCCCCGGGATGAGCCCGGCTGCGGAGCAATACACGCCTGTAATTGCTTGCGCGCTTTTTCTCAGGCCGTGATGAATGTGTTGCGAGGCATATCCGAACGCTCCCGGCCACTGTAGCGATAGTACCACGCGTCCTGTCCCCCGTCAAACTCGCCGCACAACGAGGCAATATCGCACAGATGAGGGGGACAGCGTTATCTTTGGCCCCGTTGTGGGCCGTGGAAATTCAGGGACTGAATGAAGTATAATATGGATGGTGATTACAGTATATGCGGCACGGACATCGTGGCCGTCGCGGACATAGGTTTGACACCGACGACGACGCCCCTGAAATCAGCATTACCGATAAACGCATGTTGAAGTGGTTCGCCGAGTATCTCCTCCCGCACTGGCCCAAGATACTTATCGGCGTCATCGCCATGCTTATCGGAACCTTCGCCAGCCTGGTTCCAGCAGCCATCCTCGGGCGCGGGATTATTAAGAAGGTCATTATTGACCAGGAACCCGGTCTGCTGGTGGATTATGTGCTGATTATGGGTGCGACGTTTTTTGCCAGCAACCTGTTTTCAGCGGTGCGCATGAATATCATGCACATCCTGGGACAGGACCTGGTGTACAACTTGCGGACCTCGCTGTACGAACATCTCCAGCGCCTGTCTCTGAGCTTCTTTGAAAGGCAGCAGACTGGTGACGTGATGTCCAAGCTGTCCAATGACGTGGACAGCGTCGAGGATATGGTGGTTCACGGAACGGACACTCTTGTCACAGACCTGCTTTATATCGTCCTGGTACTGGCAGGTATGCTCTATTTCTCGCCCCGTCTGGCGTTTGTCGCCGTGCTGCCAGTTCCGATTTTCCTGGCCGGGATCATCTGGTTTTCAATCAAAATCCGGCCATTTTTCCGCAAGGTGCGCGATAAGCTCGGGGAGATCAATGCAAACCTTCAGGAGCGCATCTCCGGTATCCAGGTGATTAAGGCGTTTGCCCGGGAAGACCACGAGTATGCGGCGTTCGACCAGGCCAGCCGCGATTACTACGAGGCCCGTGTGAAGACAATCTGGATGTGGTCCACATTCTTCCCGGCCATGAACTTCATTATTTCGTGTGGATTGCTTCTGGTGGTGTGGCAGGGCTCGCTGCTCGTTCCGGAGATCGGCGTGGGAGAAAGCGCCGGGAATATCGTGATG
>JBKHJK010000208.1:0-5190 GCA_046538215.1 Armatimonadota bacterium | reverse complement strand
ATCCAGACCATCCGCGACGCCGGTTACCGCCTTAACACGGAAACCGGATGATGGCGCCTGCCGGAATATCGGTAAAAAAGATAAAGCCCCGGTGATCACCGGGGGATCACCGGGGCTTTTTCCATGGCTTTGAGGCAGCAGCAGTTCTTAGAAGTCGAAGAAGGGCAGAGTAAGCAACCACAGGTAGTCCCGGAGATACTCCAGAACGGTGCGTCCTCGTTCAGGTGGTGCAAAGAAGATGATATCGCCAGGGAGCACTTCCAGATTCGGCAGCTCTCCCTCCGGGAGCTTCTCGAAGTTGATCTCAAAGACTTCGGCCTCCTCCATGTCACCGCTCTGAGGCCGCACGAGAACGCCCTTGCGAATATTCACTTCCTGGCCGAGCCCCGCCTGGGTAAGATAATCCAGCAGCGTCCAGTCTTCTTTGTAGGGATACATACCGGGGGATCCGAAGGCGCCCAGGATGTAAACCTTCTCAAGATCGCGCACCACCACAACGTCGCCCGGCTGGAGTTGTATATCCTGCGACAAATCACCCTCATCTTCCATCCGCCGAAGGTCGCGCACTATCGTGCCATCTTCACGATAGACCTGCACCTGAGACATATCAGCGGCATCAGTGGGACCGGCCATGAGAACGATCTTCAGCAGGCTGGTATTCTCCATCTGGGAAATGTCCATCGCACCTCTTTTGCTGAGTGGCCCCAGGACGAGAACTTCTTCGGGCTTCTTCTCCGGCACCGAGATGAAGTCGCCCGCCTGCAGTTGTATGTTTTGCGACAGGTCGCCCTCTTTCCAGAGCTTATCCAGGTTGAGACGGGTGTGCTCACCGCCACGGATCAGTTCGGCGTGTTCCGTGTCGGACATCGCGGAAAAGCCGCCGGCGCGGATGATACCCTCGACGAGCTGAATCGGTTCCTCTAGGTGAAACGTTGTCGGGTTGTTGACAGCACCAAAGATAGTGACGGGCTCGCCCTTTTCGACCAGAAGCACGTCACCACCGCGCAGCTCGTGGTTCTGAGCAACATCGCCCTCTTTGATCAGTGCATGCAGGTCAATTTTAACAGGGCGCGAGGAGCCCTGTCTCAGCAGTCGCGCTGAATTTGGATTTGCCTCAGCGGCCAGCCCGCCGCCGACCTGCTTGATGGCCTGCAGCACGGTCAGTGTCTCACCCATGGGCAGCGTGATTGACGAGGGATTTTGCACCTCGCCGAGCACCGAGATACGGCCCGTCAGCTTCGGTACGTAAATGACATCTCCCCACTGCACAGCCACCGGTTCGCCGAGATTCTCCGCCAGGCGCAGGCCGGAGAGATCAATAGTCTGGAACAATTGACCGTCGCGCCGCAATTCAATGGTTCTCAGGTCCGCTCGCTCGCTGAGACCGGCCTCTATGACCGCGTCACGTACAGTCGCATCAAGGCCAAGCATGTGAGGACCGGCTTTCTGCACGTATCCGGTAACAGTGACCTTTCTGCGCGAGGCCTGTTCATCAATACCGACGGTGACGTACGGATCGCGCAGAACCTGCGAAAGCTCCCTGCGTAGAAGCTGCTGAAGCTTTGCAAGGGTGTTATCGGTAACCTTCACGGGACCAATCAGGGGAATATTGACATGACCACCCGGCCCCACCGGATAGGTGCTGCTCAGGTCGGGGTGGTCGAACACAAAGAGCTGGAGCACATCACCGGGCTGAACGATGTGATCGGAACCGATGGTGTCAGCGGCCTCAACGCCACTGCCCGGAACAACCATCAGCGCAGCGACAGCGATCGCGACCGTAACTGCGAGGTAATCTGTAACCGATAGATGGCGCATGGGCCCGATCCCCGCCTTCGACAGGGGCTAACTGGAAGGAACATTCGCTGTGGGTCAATCCGTCTTTAACTACGTTCTCATTGTACGTAGAATGATTCGCACAAGTCAAGCGCGGCAATGCTGGTAGCAAGGGGTTGTAATTTGCGCCGTGGCGACCTGTGTGCATTTCTGGTATAATGTCTGGTGGTGACATGTGAGTGAAAGTGTCGTGGCTTCGAACATATTCCGTGATTCTCCGCTACGTAAATGTGGTGGTGCTTGCTGGCTGCTTCGCCTCCATCGGCCTGGTGGCCGGCGGGCTGCTTGCTGTGAGGGAAAAACTGCCCGATGCAGCGGAATTGACCGCCTACAGGCCCAAGCTGACGACGGAAATATATTCCACTGAAACTGACCCGGAAGGGAATGTCAGTCACACGCTGCTCGGCCGGATTTTTAAGGAGAATCGAAAGCCGGTCAGTCTCACCGAGGTGCCGCTGCAGCTCCGACAGGCGACCATCGCCATCGAAGACCGCCCCTTTTATTCGCACCGTGGTATAGACCCAAAGGGCATTCTCCGCGCCGCGTGGGTGAACTTCAAGCGGAGGGGGGTCCACCAGGGCGGCAGCACCATTACCCAGCAGCTTGTACGCAATATCTGGCTCGCCCGTGAGCGAACCTTCGACCGGAAGCTCAAGGAAGCCATTCTCGCCATCGAGATCGAGCGCAAGTACTCCAAAGATGAGATGCTGGAGATGTATTTCAATGAGGTGTACTACGGCCACGGCGCCTATGGCGTACGAACGGCGGCGCGGTTGTTCTTCGATAAAAACGTCGCGGATCTGACGCTCGCCGAATGTGCTCTTCTGGCCGGTCTCACCCGCGCTCCGAGTATTTACAGCCCCTACAGGCATCCTGAACGGGCCAAAGAGCGGCGCCGGCAGGTTCTACACGCAATGGTGGAGACCAGAAGTATAACACCAGAGGAGGCCGCAGATGCCGACGCAGTGCCCATCGAAGATAATCTTGCGCCTCTGAAAGAACACGGGATAACCAGCTTTCGAGCACCGTACTTCACCCACCTGATCGTTCACCAACTCACAGAGAAGTACGGCTGGGAGGCCGTGTACGAGGGCGGGTTGAAGGTCTATACAACCATAGACATGCGGCTGCAAAAGGTGGCGGAAGAGCAGCTCACCGAGCAGGTCAAACAGCTGCGGAGCCAGGGACGGATTAAGCCCTATCCTGTCGGTCAGGGAGCGCTTGCAGCGGTAGAAGTGAAGACCGGCAATGTCCTCGCCATGGTCGGGGGAGTGGGGCCTTACGAAGAGGTGCAGTTCAACCGTGCATATCCCAATGGGTCACCATACGGCAGACAGCCGGGTTCATCGTTCAAACCCTACGTCTGGGCCTCGGCGCTTCAGCACGGCTACAGTCCCAACTCAGTTTTCAGCGGATCTCCCATCAGCATCAAGATCGGGCGGAAATACTGGCGGCCCAAAAACTACACACCAGGGCAGGGCGGCAATTACACGCTGCGGCGCGCTCTGGCCCAGTCGGTGAACCTGGTTTCAGTGCGGCTGGTAAAAAAGCTGGGCGTGGAGACAGTGCGCAAAGAAGCGGCGGCGATGCTGGGGCTCCCGGTAGAACGCCTCCGCCCGGTGATGGCGATTGCGCTCGGTGTGAGTGAGCTTGCACCACTCGAACAGGCGGCCGGATACATCACCTTCGCCAGCGGCGGCTATCAAACCGACCCGCGATTTATCACCCATATCGAGGATTATAACGGTGACAAGATCCTTACCACCACGACCAGACAGCGTCGGGTCATTGAACAGTCGGTGGCCATCAGTATGATTTCGATGCAGCGCACTGTTGTCGAATCCGGTACCGGCACCCGCGCCCGCATCCCCGGATATAAGATATGCGGGAAGACCGGGACCACCCAGGACGGCCGTGACGCGTGGTGGGTTGGCTTCAGTCCCGACGTGTCCTGTGCGGTGTGGGTGGGTAACGATGATTACAAGCCGATGCGCCGCGCTTCCGGCGGCTATTTCTGCGCGCCGGTCTTCCGGGAGGTCATGAAACGGGCGATTGATCTCCGCGGCTATGACGGGGATTTCCCCGAAGGGGCAGGGGTAAAAGCCACAAAGAGATCTGAGCCTGAAGAGCAGAAAGTCATCACTATCTGCGCCGAAAGTGGAGGCCTTGCGACCCCCTATTGCCCCAGCACTGTCGAGAAAAAGATTCGACGGGACGAAAATCCGCCGCCACGATGCAGCATCCACGGGCCCGACACGCTGCAACCGTCTCGTCAGAGCGAAACTGACGCCACATCCGAAGGACGTGACAGATCGGGCTCTGAACCTGAAGGGGGTTCGTCGGGGACAGTTTCAGTCACCGTCTGCACCGAATCCGGCCGACCGGCAGGCCCGTACTGCCCGTCCACGATGGAAAAGACGTTTCCGTCCGGCAAGGCCCCGACAGGCCAGTGTACGCTTCACGGGCCCCCGGAGCCCGCAGGTGGGGGAGATACACCCGGCGATAAGCCCGAAAGCGGGGAGCAGCCAGCAGACGCACAGCCGCCTGCCGCCGACCAGCCGGATCAGCCTGACAGGCCGGATACGCCAGGTGCTCCTGAACCCGGGCCGACCGAGCAGCCACCGGCGCCACAACCAGAGCCAGAACCTCAACCCTCCCCGGCCCCGGAACCGGCCGGAGATACCACCGAACAATAAGATGCCGCGCACCGACCGGTAGTCTGATCATCTGCGCGACACTGTAGAGCGATTTCCATGGAACGTTCTGTCCTCAATCTGCGACTTGGAGCGATGGGAGCGGCTTTTGCGCTGGTGCTTTTGCTCTTCACTGTGCGCCTGTGGAGCCTCCAGCTGGCGCAGTGGGGCGCGTTTGCCGACGAGGCGGCTCGAAACCGCACCACAGTCGTGTATGAGACCGCCCCCCGCGGGCTCATCGTTGACCGCGACGGCAGAGTCCTTGCAGATAACCAGTACATCTGGAACGTCCATATCGTCCCCAAGGAGCTTCCGAAAAGCGACCCGGAACTGGATAACGAGATTGCGGTGCTGGCCGGCCTGTTAAAAACCTCGGCAGGAGAGCTGCGGGAGCGCATCGAGAAAATCCAGAAGCAGAGCTCTCTGCAGGCCGTCCCTCTCGAAGGACCCGGTCAGAACCTCACCCTGGAGCAGGTTGTAAAGATCGAAGAGCGGCGCTCGCAACTACCGGGGGTGATCATCGCCGAAAAGACCGAACGTGTCTATCCCGAAGACACCCTGGCGGCCCACGCGCTGGGGTACGCCAGACCCATAGCCCGCGGACAGTACGAGCGGTTTGGACAGCTCATCTATCCGGATGATGTTTTCAACGGCTCTTACG